>NZ_JABEBY010000019.1:0-64128 GCF_046719765.1 Halonotius sp. F2-221B | reverse complement strand
CGAGGATTGAGCGCGATCACCGAACCAAACATCTGGCCGTATCTTACCGGTAAAGATTCGAACTAAACACTATGAGTCGATCACAACCGACGTGTGAGCCATACGTTGAAGCCGATCCATCGATAGCCTTCGAGTGGATGGTCTCGGACGCCGAAATCGAGCGGTTGCGCCGCGAGGCGGATACGATCATGACCCGATACCAGCAGGTCGAAGCCGCCCTCGAATCGGCCCGCGAGGAGTCCGGCGACCACTGGGACGACGGCGAGCTCTCGGTGACGCTGGACTCCCCGCAGGGCGAGCCGCTGGATATCACGCTCGATCTCCATGCCGATCCCGCGAGCAACGCCGAACACCGCTACGAGCGCGCGAAGGAACTCGAAGCCGAACTCGAACGAAAACGGGAGATCGTCGGCCAGTTGGCTCCGTTGCCGGCCGATCCGGTCGCCTACCTGCTCTGTTATCATCTTGATCGAGTCGAAGGCAACTACCCGCGGTCGATGGCGGGCCATCTCGACGCCGACCGCGGCCACGTCGAGGAGTGCTGTGAGGAGATGCGCACTGCCGGCCTGCTGGAGCGCGTCGAGTCCGGCACCGTCAAACAACGCCGCGTCAAGGCCAAGCAGGCCGACGAAGTTCGCCAGCACCACACCTACTACCGGCTCTCCCGGGAGGGCGACCACCTGCTGCGATTTCTCGGCGAGCGCGAGGGACAGCTGAACGTCCTGCGACACCTCCCAGACGGGCGGCGGCTAGTGGAACGCCTCGCTCGCGGCGGGCCCGACTACGCCCGGATGAGCGCCGAGGAGCTGGGGATGGAGTTCGAGTACGTTCGGCATCTGTACCGCGCGCTCCGGCGGGTCGGGTTGGTCACCGACTACGAGGGTAGTACGATCAAAGCCAGCGAACGAAAACTAAAACCCAAAGACGAAACTCACCGAAAGCACACGTATTTTGTCACGACTGATCGGGCTGAAACGCTGCTCCGCGAACTTGAAAGCGGGTAACCGCTGTGCTCGCCGTGCTGCTTGCCGAGGTCTCTGCCCACGGTGCGGACACAGCGTGTTGGTACCCCCTCCCGATTTAGGGGGTGATCTAACCGTTGAATTTAATACCCATGCGTTCTTACAGGTAAACGCCTATCTGGTGTCTCGGTTATCAGTGTTGAACATGGAACGCCTGAGCCCGATGCCAGATGGCAACCCCTGACAGCCGTTTTGTCGGGGGCAAAACTTCTAGGGGGAAGTTACGGGGGGATATAGAGTCGCCTATGGCGATCCATTCGGTGTCAGTTTTTCAAAAACGATAATTTGCGGCACAGTTTTATTATGCTCTTTGCGATTCCATCGGGTACAGCCTGTGAAAGTGGCCTACGGACACAGGCTTGCAATGTTCAGCACTGAGAACCGAGGCATCAGCCCGTTGGCACCACCCTGATGCCACTCTACGCACGGGATTCGCCCGTCGTAGCAGGGTGGTGCTGACTATTTTATCCCACACTGTGCGTCGAAGTGATGGGCCCTATCGGATTTGAACCAATGACCACCGAGTTATGAGCTCGGCGCTCTTACCAGACTAAGCTAAGGGCCCTACCGGACTGATACCGACTGGCCCTATATGAGAGTGTCGAGTTTTCGAACGAACGTGGTGACGATGCCAGGGCTCGAACCCACCGAGACAGTTGGTGCTCGGAGCCAAGCTCCTCGCGTAGGTGTTCGAGAAAACGACGCCGTCGCCAGGGCTCGAACCTGGGACCACCTCGTTAACAGCGAGGTGCTCTACCATCTGAGCTACGACGGCCCGACGCGTCACAGGGTAGTCGGATCGTTTTAATAGGGCTTTCGCTTTTCCCCCGACGGAAGCGACATCCTTTCGACGGCCGGTGCTGAAACGATGGGTATGCCGAGCCTCGACAGCGTCCTCGATACTGTCGCCGACCGCGTCACCCCCGACAGCGACGAACGGGAGCGGCTGGCCGCCACGGCGGCGACGCTGACCGACCGCGCCGAGGCTGCCCTCGCCGACCATGATATCGACGGCGACGTGTTGCAGGTCGGCTCGACCGCCCGTGGCACGTGGCTCGCCGGCGACCGCGATATCGATCTGTTCGTCCGGTTTCCCACCGACTACGACCGCGCCGAGTTGGAACGGCTCGGCCTCGCCATCGGCCACGAGGTACTCCCCGAAGGCCACGAGGAGTACGCCGAACACCCTTACGTCACCGGCGAGTTCGACGGCTTTGCGGTCGATCTTGTCCCCTGCTACGCCGTCGACAGCGCGACCGCCATCCGCTCGGCGGTCGATCGTACCCCGTTTCACACCCGGTATATCGACGACCGCCTCGATGACGACCTCGCCCGTGATATCCGCGTCTTCAAGCAGTTTCTCAAGGGGATCGAGGCCTACGGGAGCGATCTTCGCACCGAGGGCTTCTCCGGCTATCTGGCCGAACTTCTCGTTGTTGAGTACGGCGGGATCGAACCTCTCCTCCGGGCCGCCGCCGACTGGCACCCACCGATAACCCTCGACCCCGAAGACCATGGCGAGGTGCGGTTCGACGACCCGCTCACCGTCATCGATCCAACCGACCCCGAGCGCAACGTCGCCGCCGTGCTCTCGGCGACGAATCTCGCTCGCCTCCAACATTACGCCCGCGATCTGCTGGCTGATCCCCGCGAAGAGCTATTTCACCCATCGGAACCCGCTGCCCTCGACCACGAGGCCGTCCGAACCCATCTCGCCGATCGTGAGACCACCGCCGCTGCGATCGTCTTCGAGACGCCCGACATCGTCGAGGATCAACTGTATCCCCAACTCCGCAAATCACTGTCCGGCGTTGTCGACGGCCTCGAACGTCACGAGTTCGGCGTCATTCGATCGACAACCCTCGCCGACACCGACCGTAGCGTCCTCCTGATCGAACTCGCCGACACGACGCGGCCGGCGATCGAACGCCACGAGGGGCCGCCGGTGGCTGTCCGCGACCACGCTGAGGGATTTTTCGAGAGCTATGTCGACGACGACACCGTATACGGCCCGTTTCTCGATGGCGATCGCTACGTCGTCGAACGCCCACGTGAGGTGACTG
Source organism: Halonotius sp. F2-221B (assembly GCF_046719765.1). NCBI lineage: Archaea > Methanobacteriati > Methanobacteriota > Halobacteria > Halobacteriales > Haloferacaceae > Halonotius > Halonotius sp. F2-221B. Next base: position 61,043 of record NZ_JABEBY010000019.1, on the reverse strand, counting down.
ACGCGCGTCAGTACCTCGACAGCGACGCCATCTTCGAGGTCGCCCTCGGCGCGCAGATCGAGACCGCGCTTGCAGACGACTACGAACTTCTGTGGGATGAGGCGGTAGCGACGCTGGCTGATGCGTTCGGCACCGAGTTGGCGGCATACTTCGAGCCAACGCCCTAACAACGACTCACATCGATTGACAATCGTACCGCTGTATGGTCAACGAACGCCCGACAGCACCGCTACTCGATGCCGAGTCGCTTCCGGATGTCGTCGGTGATCTCGACGGTCGATGTGTCCGGCTCGTCATCGCAGGCGATCGGCTCCCGGCCGTCGAAGGTTTCGTGTACCATCGCAACCCCCTCCGAGAGCGTATCCAGGCCGTAGCCACCCTCTAACACAAAGGCAAGGGCGGCGTCGCTGGCGTCGGCGATCGACCGCAGCCGATCGGTCAACAGCGCGTATCCCTCGGTCGTCACACGGTGCCGGGAGATCGGATCGTGTTCGTGGGCGTCAAACCCCGCGCTGACGATGACGAGATCCGGATCAAAGTCGGCGAGTGCGGGCGCAAGTCCCTCGTCGACGACATGCAGAAAGTCCGCGTCGCCAGCCCCGGCCGGGAGGGGTGCGTTCAGCGTCATCCTCTCGCCGTCGCCGGTGCCGGTTTCGTCGACATCGCCGGAGCCCGGATAGATCCCCTCCTCGTGGATCGAGCCATAGAAGACCTCATCGCTGTCGTAGAAGATATCCTGAGTGCCGTTGCCGTGGTGGACATCCCAATCGAAGATGGCGACCCGGTCGACGGCGTCCTCATCGAGCAGCGTCTGGGCGGCGACGGCGGCGTTGTTGATAAAACAAAACCCCATCGCCTTGTGGCTGACCGCGTGATGGCCCGGTGGTCGGCCGATCGAAAACGGGGTGTGGCGACCGTCGGCCCCATCGAGTGCCTGCCGGGCGGCCCACAGCGCGAGGCCGGCGCTCTGGAGGGCTGCATCCCACGTTCCCTCGGAGGCGACCGTGTCACGATCCCAACTCCCGCCGTCGTCTTCACAGAACCGTTTGAGTTCGTTGAGGTAGGTACCGCGGTGTACCGTCTGTACCTGCTCGCGGGTCGCCGCCGGCCCCTCCTGGTAGTTGACGTGGTGTTTGTGTTTGAGCGCCTGTCGGATCGCACGCAGTCGATCGGCCGTCTCGGGGTGTCGGTCGCCGGTATCGTGTTCCAGACACACGTCGCTGTAGCCGAACTGCATTATTCGAAGAGCGAAAAGTAGGTCTCGATGTCGTCGGCCTGTACGGTGCGTCGGTCGGCGTGGTGGGCGAGGGTGACGGCGGCGGCAGCAACGTTGTCGGCGTAATCCTCAAGAATATCCGCCAGGGCGATCCGGGCGTCCATCGACACCCGGTAGCTGTCGTCGATCTCGAGTCTGGCGATCCGGTCGACCGGTGCGATCGGGAGTTCCAGGCTCTCGCGGTCGACAACCTGCTCGACATCGAAATCGCTCGCCATCAGCGTTTTTCGCCCGTCGGCGGTTGCCGTCTCGGCGGCTGAGGCCGCCAGCGTTGCCCCGTGGCGTTGCACGCGGCCAGCCAACGCCTCGGCGGCGTCGGCACTCACCCGGAGTGAGTCAGCGTTCCGCCGAATAATCGCATCAACTGGGGCGAACGGCAACTCGACACTCATACCCACATAGCCGGCTGTGGTTCGTATAATGCTTTCCGTTGTGCTCGCCGTCACCGGCGGTCGCCCCTGCTGGTGACACCCACATCCGGCGATACGGAATACTACCGGCGGCGATCAGAACACGTCCTCGGCGTCGATCGTCCCGTCGGTTTCGGTGCCGCGGACGGTCACCTCCTCGCCGAGCCGGAGCTCGGTGTCGGTTTCGATCTGCCGGGTTTCGGTGCCGTTATCCAAGATGATCGGGCTGCCGGCCTGGACGACGGTGCCGGTGAACTCGACGGTCTCGGCGACCTGCGTTGCCGCGGCTCCGCCACCCCCGCTGTCGGCCTCGCCGCTGGTCGCCCCGTCGGCACCCGCGGTTGCTGTTGCGGCCTCGGCGGCCTCGCCGTCATCTCCTTTCGACCCGTCGCTCTCGTCGCTGCCGGCGTCTTCGAACGCTGAGAGCCCGCTTTCGGTGCTCGTCGTCGACTCGGCATCGGCCCCTGTCGACGCGGCCGCCCCGCCGGCATCGGCCTCGCTGTCGAGGACGGTCACCGTCGACTGCCAGCCCGCGGAGGCTTCGAGATCGTCCTGCCAGCCGTCTTGGATCTCCGCGTCGGTCACGAGCACGTGGTCGGCTAACTCGATGTCCTTGTCAGCTTTGTCGCCCCACAGCGCGACCCGCATATCGCCCGTTTCGTCGCGCAGCCGGATGTTGCGAACCTGTCCCTCCGAGCCATCGTCGCGGTCGAAGGTGCGTTTCGAGTCGGCCTCGATGACACCGCCGGCGATGTCGACCGTCTGGCCGATCTCGACGCTTTCGATGTCGGTCGTTTCAGGAACGTATTCGATCTCCTCATCGATGGCGTCGACCGCGCCGCGGGAGCCGACGTGGAGTTCGAGGCTGCCGTCCCGTTCCTTGACGTAGCCGTCGACGATCTCGACGGACTGGCCGTCGGTGAACTCCGAGACCAGGGGTGCCTGCTCGTCCCACAGCGTCACGCGAATCCGACCTGTTGGGTCGCCGACCGACAGGTTCGACACCTGTCCCTCCGAGCCGTCGTCGCGGTCGAAGGTACGAACCGTGCCGACATCGAGAACTGTTCCTTTGAGGTTGACATCGGAGAGTCCCATCGAGAGATCCTCGACGCGATACAGCTCCTGTGTCTCCACGTCGAGTTCGGCGTCCTCGTCTGGTTCGGCTTTGTTGACGCTGACCTCGACGCCGTTGTACCCCTCTTTCGGCCGGCCGGCGATCCGCAACACGTCGCCGATCTCGATCTCACCGTGTGTACCGGCTTCGGGGTCGCCGACCGCCGAGACGGCTTGTTTGTCCCACATCGAGATCCGAATTCGACCTGTTTCGTCGGCAACTTCGAGGTTGACAACGCGGCCGTCCTCGGCGTCTTCCTCGTCGCGTTCGAACGTTCGGAGCTCCCCGATCGAGACAACCTTGCCGAGGAACTTCACCTCGTCCATCCCGGGCTCGATGTCGGCGATGCCGTTGACCTGCTGGTCTTTCAGCTCGTGGGCGATCAGCTTCGCGGCCGTCTCCTCGTCGGCCAACCCGCCCATCTGTTCGACCTTGTCCTCGACGGCCTCGCGGAACTCTTCGAGCGACACGTCGGTGTCGAGGGCCTCGTATTCGTCCGCTATGACACCCATAGGTATACACAGTCGCAGGGGAAGTTCCCGGTTAAGCGTTGTCCTTGCGCCGATCCCGCGGCCTGGTGTGTCGCCGCCGACCGCACCACAGTCGCTGTGTTTTCCTGCCGCATAGCGGGGGTGTGTCGGGATCGAATAAAAACCTCAGGTGGGGTGGCCGCCGTACCGTAACCGTCTTAAGTAAACCACGGGTACGGAAAGATGAGTCCTGATAGGGTAGTGGACTATCCTCTTGGCTTGCGGAGCCAGGGACCGGAGTTCAAATCTCCGTCAGGACGTTCATTCCTTCGGACTGCTTCACTTCGCTCAGCAGTCGCTCAGTCATTCACGTCCTGACGTGCCCTGCGCTCGTTTCACTCGCGCAGGACTCCGTCAGGACTTCTCGAAGACACAGCATTTTGCCACACTCAGGATTGCTGTGTCGACAGACTGTGTTCCAAGAGGCTGGGAGAACCGACTGTCATCGATTGAACCCATCCGCCCGTCAGGACGTTTTAGGAAGTGAACAGCCGACTGTTCTGCCCACAACGTTACACTGAGGGACACCTTTTATATTCACGTCGTGGTACACAATCTGTATGGCACAGGTCTTCGCGGTCGCCAGCGCGAAAGGGGGCGTTGGCAAGACGACAACGACGGCAAACGTGGGGGCGATTCTCGCCGAGACTGGGGCCGATGTCGTGGTGATCGACGGCGACATCAGCATGGCAAATCTCGGCGCGACCCTCGGCATCGAGTCACCACCGACAACGCTCCACGATGTGCTTCGTGGCGATGCCACCCCCTCGGAGGCCACCTACGAAGGCCCAGGCGGCGTCTATGTCGTCCCCGGCGACACCGCCCTCTCGTCGTACGCGTCGGCCGACCCCGAGGAGCTCCCGTCGGTGCTCCGCACCCACTCACAGGCCGACTACGTGCTGATCGATGTCGGGGCAGGTGTCAGCCACGAGACGGGCCTCCCGCTGTCGCTGGCCGACGAGGTGCTGTTGGTGTCGACGCCGGAACGAGACGCGCTGCGTGATACCGAAAAAACCCGCCAGCTCACCGAAGAGCTCGGCGGCACCGTCGCCGGCGCGGTCATCACCCGAACCGAGGCGTCGACGCCGGTCTCGGAGCTCGCCACCGGCACCCTCGCCGCGCCCGTGTTGGGATCGATCCCGGAGGATGAAGCCGTCCGCGACTCCGTCGCCGTTGGCGAACCGCTGTCGACGTACGCCCCACACAGCCCTGCCGCCGAGGCCTACCGTGAGCTGGTCGCTGAACTCACCGGCGTTGAGCCCGAGGCCCCGCCGGACTCCGACGCGCCGTCGACGGCCCAACCCGAAGCAACCACGGACAGCGAGCCGGCCGACACCCCAGCCGAACCGGCCACCGCGGCTGACACCGATTCTGCGTCGACCGACACCGACGCTGAGCCGGCTGACACAGCACCCGATCAGTCCGAGGCCACCGAATCGAGCGACGATCCAGCTGTCACCGAGGCGGAGGCAAAGTGGGCGGAAGCGGCCACCGGAACCGCGAGCGATGTTGACGACGCTGTGGTCGATGAGGCGGCATCGATGCCTGATGCCGACGGCGAGCCGTCGACACCCTCGACTGAGCCGCCCGCCGATGAGACGACATCGACCCCTACTGAGGATCCCGACACCGCTCCTGGATCGTCGGCGTCGACTCCCGAACCTGACGATACCGACGCCGCTCCCGGATCGCCCGACTCGACCGACACCGACGACGAGGAGCCTGAACCCTCACTGTCGGATTCAGCTGAGGAACCGGAGCCGGACGATCCCCCATCCGAGAGCGACGAGGGCGCGGCATCGGAGCCCACACCCGAGACGACCGCTGAGGAGGCGACGGAGGCGGACACGGCCTCCCCCGTTGCCGATCTCGCCGACGAGATCGCCGCGGAGTCGACGCCGATCGATGCAGACGCGGCTGCCGACACCGACTCGTCCACCACACCGGAGGTGGTCGACACCGAGCCGGCGGTCGATGAGAAGCCGAGCGATGCAGCGGTTCCGTTTAGCGATGCAGACGACGAGACCACTGACGCCGAGGGCGACGAGGAGCCGTTGATCCCCGACGCTGAGGGTGAGCCTTCCTCGGGAGCCGACGACGATCAATCGATGACAACCGAACTTGGATCGCTCCCCGAGGAGTCGACCTTTGAGGACACGGAAGCGACTGACGAGGATGACGATGACGACAAGGGCTTTTTCCGGCGACTGTTTTTCAGCTAGAGCGATACGTTCTTACTCACGGCGTGGGGAGACCGGTGTATGGCTGATGTTGACGGGAGCGACGGCAGCGTTCCGTTCTGGTGGATCGCGTTTTTCATCCTGGTCTCACTTGGTGCGGCGATCGGTTCGATCTATTTCGTCGGCGGCAGCATTCTGCTGGTACCGCCGATCGCGTAGCTACATCGAGTCAGGGGCCTCGACGCCGAGGACGGCCAGGGCGTTGGCAACGGTGTGTTGTGCGGCGGCGACGAGCGCGAGCCGCGAGCGGCGGGTTGCGGCCGAATCGGCCGACAGCACCGGACACGACCGGTAGAAGCCGTTGAACGCGTCGGCGATCTCGCGGGTGTAGGTCGCCACGCGGTGGGGTTCGAGCTCGTCGGCAGCGTCCTCGATAACCGCCGGAAATCGGGCGATTGCGTCGATCAGTGCGGCCTCCTCGGGTGTCGGCAGTGCTTCGATATCGATCTCGTCGACACTCGGCTCGCCGTCGGCCTCCGCAAGAATCCCACAACAGCGAGCGTGGACGTACTGGACGTAGGGGGCTGACTGAGCCTCGAAGTCGAGTGCCTCCTCCCATTTGAACGTGATTCCTTTGGTTGGTTGTTTCGAGACAATATCGTAGCGCACCGCGCCGATCCCAACCTGGTGGGCGATGCGTTCGATATCCTCCTCGTCGAGTTCGTCGTCGCGGATGCGGTCGTCAAGGCGATCTTCGACCTCCTCGCGGGCGCGGTCGATGGCCTCGTCCAACAGATCATCAAGCATGACGCCGGTGCCGCGGCGGGTGCTCATCTTCCCCTCCGGGAGATTGACGTACGAGTAGATCACGTCGTCGAGCCGGTCGGGATCGTTGCCGAGGATATCCAGCGTCGCCTGGAGTTGGCGGGCCTGCAGCTTGTGATCCTCGCCAAGAACGGTCACCGCACGATCGAAGTTATCGAACTTCCACTCGTGGTGGGCGAGGTCACGGGTCGTATAGAGGCTCGTCTCATCGGAGCGCAGGAAGACGAGATTTTTGTCGATGCCAAACTCATCTAATTCGAGCTGCCAAGCCTCCTCGTCGTAGACGGCATACTCGCTGTCTTTGAGCCGGGCGGCGACATCGTCGGTCGAGCCGTCTCGCATGAATCGCGTTTCCTTGACGAACTCGTCGAACTCGGCGGGCAGCCGGGCGAGACAGTCTTTCATTCCACCGAGGACGGTGTCGACGACCTCGCCGACGCGCTCGTAGGTCGCCTCGTCGCCGGCTTCGAGTCCCTGCATGATCGCGGCGATCTCGTCCTCGGCTGCCTCGGCCGTCGCCTCGTCGGCGTCTTCGAGGAATGAGTTTCCTTTGCGGTAGTACCGCACCAGATCATACTCCGCGCGATCGCGGGCTGGCTCGCTGTCGAGATCGCTCTCGTCGAACTTCTCGTAGGCCCACGTGAAAACAGCCATCTGGCGGCCGGCATCGTTGACGTAGTAGTGGCGTTCCACGTCGTAGCCCGCCATATCGAGGGTGTTGGCGACGGCGTCGCCGAGGATCGGGTTCCGGGCGCGGCCGACGTGTACCGGGCCGGTCGGGTTCGCGCTTGTGTGTTCGACGACGACTGACTCCTCGCGGTCGTCCAGCCGCCCGTAGTCGTCGGCGTGGGCGGCTTCGACCGTCTCCTGTCGGTATCGGTCGGTCGTCTGAAAGTTGATGTACGGCCCTTTGGTCGTCACCGCACCGATGTAGTCGTAGTCGGCCGGCTCGATGGCGTCGGCCAGTTCGGCGGCGGCCTGTGGCGGTGCGGTCTCCAGCTCGCCGGCCAGCCGGAAAGCAACACTTGAGGCCAGCGTCGCGTCAAGATCTTCGGGTGGCTCCTCGATCCCGAGGTCGCCGGTCGGCAGGCTGAGTGACTCCAGGCCCGCCGTCAGGGCGTCGGCGACCTCCGCACGAAAGGTTCTGAACATGCCGTCGGGTTTCCGGCCGGTGCTAAAGGGCCTTCCGAACCGACACCCGCGATCCGAGGGGTCTTCAACGCGGGCCACGTACTCCGAGACAGCAGTGTTGGTTTCGACGGACAATCTATAACGATTTTGAGATGCGTTCCATATGCGATATTCTTATCACACTCGATCACCTTTTCCCATCTATGTCAGAATCGGCAGCGGGCAGCCTCACTCACGACGAACTGCTCGCGTTGAAGCATGTCGCCCTCGACGGTGGCCTCACGGGCACGGTGACCGTCTCCTGTCGCGGTCTCGGCGACCGCCTCGATGCCTCGACACAGACCGCCTCGCGTCGTCTCCAGGCGCTTGAAGCGGGTGGCTATCTCGACCGCGAGCGGGTCGCCGACGGCCAGCTTGTGTCGGTCACCGACGGCGGCGAGCAGGCGCTCCGATCGGAGTACGCCGACTACCGCCAACTGTTCGAGTCGCCGACTGAGTTGACGCTGACCGGCACGGTAACGACGGGGATGGGCGAGGGCAAACACTACATCTCACTGCCGGGCTATGAACGCCAGTTCGAATCCCGCCTCGGCTACACACCGTTTCCGGGCACACTCAACATCGAGCTTGATACCGCAAGCATTCACGCTCGGGCTGACCTCTCGGGACAGGCGTCAGTACCGATCGACAGTTGGGAGGACGATGATCGCACCTACGGCGCGGCGACCTGCTACCCCGCAACGGTCGAACGCGATGGTCGGGCCTTCGAGCCAGCGCACATCATCGTCCCCGACCGCACCCACCACGACGAGGAAAACCTCGAACTAATCGCCCCCATCAAGCTCAGAGACGAACTTGATCTCGATGACGGCGAGATGTTAGCCATCCACGTTGCGGAGGCGGAGCTCGAATGAGCCCGCCGACTGCTGACGCCGACAGCGACGCGGCCAGCATCGACGCCGACACCTCTCAACCAATGGAAAACGGTGACAGCGACGCAGTCGACGCCGCGATCGACGCCTTCCGTGCGGGTCAGCCGGTGTTGATCCACGATTTCGCCGACCGCGAAGGTGAAACCGATATCGTCTATCCGGCAACCGCGGTCGACCCCGCGGCGGTTCGGCGACTTCGCAACGACGCCGGCGGGCTCGTCTGTGTCGCCCTCGCTGACAGCGTTGCCGAGCGGTTCGACCTCCCTTTCCTCCAAGAGGCCCTCGACCATCCGGCGACCGAGAACCACGAACTGAGCTACGACGACCGCTCGTCGTTTTCGATCACGGTCAACCACCGGACGACAGAAACGGGGATCACCGACCGCGACCGGGCAACAACGATCAGTGAACTCGGCGCGGCTGCGGCGACCAGCGACTACGACGGCGAGACCTTTGCGACCGAGTTTCGCAGCCCCGGGCACGTCCATCTGCTGCGGGCGGCCCCGAATCTCTTGGCCGACCGGGCCGGCCACACCGAGTTGGGGATTGCCCTCGCCGAGGCGGCCGAGCAGCCGCCGGCAGCCGTTGTCTGTGAGATGCTCGACGACGACACCGGTGCCGCGTTGTCGCCGGCTGACGCGGCCGCCTACGCGGCGCGCAACGATCTCGTCTACGTTGAGGGATCGGCCCTGCTCGACCGACTGGGGTAGCCGCGGGCCGCCTGCTTAGCCGCGAGACGATCTGTTTTGATCGTTGGTTGCAAACTGTTAAGAATCGGTAGCCGAAGGTTCAGAGTAGCAATGGCATCCTTCGACGAGATGCGCGAGGCGGGCGATATCGAGACGATCTGGCAGAACGGCGAGTTCGTCGACTGGGACGACGCGACGATCCACGTCCTCACCCATGGGCTTCACTACGGGACGGGGATCTTCGAGGGGGCCCGCGCCTACGATACCGACAACGGGACGGCCATCTTCCGGTGGGAGGAACACCTCGATCGGTTCTTCGCCTCGGGGGATCCCTACGAGCTGGAAATCCCTTACGACCGCGAGGAGCTCACCGAGGCCACGATTGAACTCCTCCGCCGGCAGGATCACGACAGCGCGTACATCCGCCCGATCGCCTACTTCGGCTACGGCAGCCTCGGGATCAGCCCCGACGACTGCCCGACCGATGTCGCCATCGCCACCTGGCCGTGGGGGGCGTATCTCGGCGAGGAAGCCCTCGAACACGGCATCGAGGTCATGGTCTCCTCGTGGCGAAAACACGCCTCCAGTCAGATCCCGACCAACGCCAAAACGACCGGCCTCTACGTCAACAGTCTGCTGGCCGGCGAGGAAGCCCGCCGCAACGGCTACGAGGAAGCGATCGTCCTCAACAAGGAGGGCCAGGTCGCCGAGGGCCCCGGCGAGAACCTGTTTCTCGTCCGCGACGGCGAGATCTACACGCCCGGCCTCTCCCAGAGCATCCTTGACGGCATCACCCGCGATACCGTGATCACGCTGGCCCGGGAACTCGGCTACACCGTCCACGATCAGGCGACGATCAGCCGCGGCGAGCTCAACACGGCCGACGAGCTCTTCTTTACCGGGTCGGCCGCTGAGGTCACCCCGATCCGCAAGGTCGACAACGTCGAGATCGGCACCGGCGACCGCGGCCCCGTGACCGAGGAGATCCAGTCAGCGTTCTTCGACCTCGTTGAACGGAAAACCGACGCCCACGACGACTGGTTCACGTACGTCTAACGACGACCGGTTCAGCGTTGTACACGCGAGTGCTCCGCCGGTATCGTTATCCTCGCAGCGAGCCTCTAGTTGGTATGAACCGCCTCCCACGAGCCCTCCTCAGCGTCGCTGTCGGCGTTCTCGTCTTCCTCGGCGTGACGATCGCGGTCACCGAGGGGCTCGCCCCCTACGTCTGGCCGTCGCTCATGGTCGGGGTTCCGGCCGGTGGTGTCGCCGGTGTCGCCGCCGTCCCGCTGGCCGTCTTTGGGCTCGCCGCGTGGGCGGAGCGACGGCAAACCGGCCGGGTGAGCGAGCGTACCCGTCGCAATCTCTCGACCACGGCGGCTGCTCTCGGTGGGTTTGTGGTCGGTAGCGCGCTCGCGTTCGCCGTGGCGATGACCCAAGCGATCGGCCTCGCAACCGCAATGCTTGTCGCCGCGATGCCCGCGGGATTGTTCACCGCCGCGGTCGCCGGGATCCTCGTTGCGCGTCGCCACCGACGCGTGGCGCGGGCGTCGGCACCGCCGTCGACCGATGTCGAGTAAGCTCCGCGTTAGTTGTCGGTCGCTGTGCCGTCAGCCCCCTCCGACGACTCGGTTCGCACGGTCGTGGTGGTGTCGTCGTCGCCTCGGGCCGGGTTTTCGGCTTCCTCGACTGGAATGTGGTGTGCCGACTCCGCAAATCCCGCGCTCAACACCCGCGTCAGGGCTTCCTCGACTTTCTCGTTGGTCTCTTCGACCCGATCCTCCTCGACCTCCATCACGAAGCCGGTCGTGATATTCGGCGCGGTCGGCAGAAAGAGCACGATCTTGCCATCCTGTGTTTTCTTCCCGGTTTTGAACGCCGTCATCCGGATCCCGGGCCAGGTTTCGAGTCGCACCGGCTCCTGGAGATCATCGGTGCCGGAGAGTGCGGTTTCGACGGCGAGCTTTGTCGCGTTGTAGACGACCCGGAGCCCCGGCATCCGATTGATCGCGCCATCCAACGCCGACTCGAAGAGCCGGCCGGCGGTCGTCCGCATCAGGTAGCCGACCGCAAGGATCAGCGTCAGGATGAGGACGACCGCGACGGTGATCCGGGCCAGCGGGACGAGGCTTTCTGGAACGCCGAGCCCGACGAAATCGAGGGTGCTGATCAGCGGGAGGGCGATGATCCGCTCGTAGAGATAGTTGAGAACGAACAGCAAAATCCCCAGCGGCAACAGCACCACCAGCCCGCTGGCGATATCGCGTTTCCACGAGGACATATTCTCTCCTTGGTGTGTGGACGCTTAGGTCATGTGGATCGCCCGCTGGGGGCCGAACCAGTGCGTCTTTACGCTCGCCGACATCTCACTCGGGTATGCTTGTGGGCCTTGTCGTGACAGCGTTGTGGGCGATGTTGCCGGCCTACGTGCCGAACAACGCGGCCGTCCTCGCCGGCGGCGGCCGCCCGATCGACGGCGGCCGAACGTGGGGTGACCGCCGGCTCCTCGGCGACGGCAAAACCTGGCGCGGCACCGCCGTTGGCACGCTTGCCGGCGTCGCTCTTGCCGCCGGGCTCAACGTCGTTGCCGCGCCGATCGCCGCTGCTACCGGACTCTCGCCGCCAACGTTCCCGCCGGCCGCCGCCGTCGGCCTCGCCGCCGGTGCGATGGGTGGCGATATCGCGGCCTCGTTTCTCAAACGCCGGAGCGGCCGCGACCGCGGGGCGGCGTTTCCCGGCTTGGATCAGCTTGATTTTGTCGTCGGCGCGCTCGCATTCGCCGTCGTCGCCGCGCCTGAGTGGACGCAGGCGACGTTTACCCCCGGTGTGCTTGTGGTGGTGCTCGTTGCCACACCGGTTCTCCATGTCGGCACCAACATCATCGCCTACCTGATCGGCGCGAAAAACGAGCCTTGGTAGCGTGTCGACGCAGCTACCGGGTGAACTGGACGCCGGAATCCGTGATCGACTGCCGGAGGAATCGGTGATCGATGATTCGGTCAACCGCCCCGGCTTTCGTCTGTATCTCCAGGTGTTTGAACTCGTAGTCCCGCTGGATCGATTTGGCAAATCGGGTGGCCTGTTGGTTGCCCTCAAGCGCACAGAACATGAACTCATCCGTCGCCGAGGCAACGGTCCACGCCGCAAGCAACTGACTGTACGTCACCTGCAGGCGTTTGAACTGGTCGTTCCACAGGAGGCCGCCGACGCTCTGTGTGGTCTCCCAGACGAGCGCGCAGGGATACCGGCTGTTTGAGAGCTGTTTGCGGACGGCGCGTTCGGCCAGCCGCCGGTTTTCGTACCGTGACAACACCTGTGGCTTGCTGCCGTCGGTGACAAACTCCCGGACGACGCTCTCGCGCCCGTCGGCGACGATCTCGATCGGGGGTTTGCTGTCCGGCACGCTGATCGCGCCGATCGCCCCGGTGCCCAGTATCTCTGCGTCCACGACTCGGTTGCTGTTACCCGGCCGCGGTATAAAATTCCGTCCCAGTCTGTCGGCATCCCCGCTGCTGCACCTGGCACCGCGATCAGGCTGTCGCAACGAGCCGCGTTTCGCCGGCGGTGACCGCCTCGTCGATGGCGACGAGGACATCCTCCCGATCGTATCGTGGCGGCAACAGCACATCGGCGCGGCTCCCGAAGGAGACGTGGCCGATCCGTTGGCCGCGGGTGAGGGTGTCGCCGCCCTCAACGTAGGGGTGAATCCGGCGGGCGAACCAGCCGGCGATCAGCGCGACCTCGTAGTCGCCGCAGTCGATGACGACCCGCTCGTTGCGATCGGAATCCTTCGAAAAGGCTGGCTTGTACGCTCCGGGGCAGTGGTCGACCGATCGCACCGTGCCGCCGGCCGGCGCGCGGTTGACGTGGACATCGGTGACGTTCATGAAGATCCCAACCCGAACCCGGTCGCCCTCCTCGCGGATGACCGACACCCGGCCGTCAGCCGGCGCGATGATCCCCGACCCGGGTGGCTGTCGGGGTGGATCACGGTGAAACCACAGCACGCCAACGCCGAGTGCGAGGGCGACGGCCGCACCCGGCGGGAACACGACGACGGCGATGACGGCGGCCGCAAAGCAGATCGCGGCGTACCGCCATGCGCCGGAGGCGACGGCGATGGTCGGGAGTATCGAACCCATGGTTAGGCCATCTCCCGAAGTTCAGCTCGGCCGTCGGCCCACGCAGCCAGCAGGTGCATGAGGTGAAGCTTGTCGTCGAGGCCCTCGCTCAACTCGTGGTCGGCCGCACCGGCGAGTGTGTGGAGCCGGGCGATCTCGTCGCTGTCGAGGGCCGACTGTGAGCGAGCGACCCGCAGCAGCTCGCTCAGTAGCGTCTTGCCGTCGTAGCCGCCATCCGACAGCAGGTCATCCAGCGTCCCACGAGCCTCGCTGAGCTCACCGTTGTGCGCGGCGGTCAGGGCGGCGGCGATCTGCTCGTCGTCGCCGATATCGCCGAGTGTTTCATAGGCTGCCTGCATCGTGAGTTCACCCTCCTGTTCGGCGGTTGTCTGTGCGGTCAGAATCGCCTCACGGAGGTTACCGTCGGCCGCGCTGGCGACGAATTCGAGTCCGTCGGTGTCGTACTCGACGCCCTCGGCGTCACAGATCGTTTCGAGGCGATCGATGATCTCGTCGGTCGTCGGGGCGCGCATCGGGACCGGGAAACACCGCGAGTGAATCGGCGCGATCAGCTTCGTCGGCTGCCGTGTCGTAAACACGAACTGTGTGGTGCGGTGGTGTTGTTCCATCACCCTGCGAAGGGCCTGCTGGAAATCCTCCCGGATCGCCTCGGCGTTATCCAGGAGAATCGTCTTGAACTGCCCGGAGACCGGGGCGTGACTCGCCGACTCGGTGAGCACGTGGTTGATCATGTCGGCTTTCGCCATCCGACTCTTCCCGGCGAGAAAACCCGCAAACCGCGGGTCGTTTGTGATCTCTTTTTTGCTGCGACCGAAGAAGTCGGCGACGTTGAGCTCAATCAGATCGGCGTCGGGATCCTCGTGGACTGCCCGGGCCAGCGCGCGGGCGGCGGCGGTTTTGCCGACGCCTGGCGGCCCCTGCAGCAGGAGGTTCATCGGTTCGCCGACGGTTCGTTGGAGTCGATCGCGCACCTCCGGCTGTGGGAGGTCGGCCAGCTCGGGGGCGTAGGTGTCGATCCACAGCGGTGCGTCCATTGGCGACGCTGGGGGCCGGTGGCGTAAGAATCGGTCGATCGCCCGCGCTTGCTCACGGTACTCTCACCGCGAGCCCGTCCGACTGTCGTTCCGAAGGGGGTTTATCGCTCGGTGGTTGAGCCCCGCCCATGTCGTTACGCGTGACGTTTCTCGGAACCAGTGGGGCCGTGCCGACGACCCAACGCGCTCCCAGTGCGATCATGGTCAACCGCGAGGGCGACCGCCTGCTGTTCGACTGCGGGGAGGGCACCCAACGGCAGATGATGCGCCACGGCACCGGCTTTACCGTCTCGGATATCTTTGTCACGCACCTGCATGGCGACCATATTCTTGGCATCCCTGGTCTCGTCCAGAGCTGGGATTTCAATGACCGCACCGAGCCGCTGACGATCCACTGTCCGCGCGGCACCGCCGACGAGATCGATAAGCTGCTTCGGATCGGCGGCCACTCGCCGTCGTTTTCGATCAGCATCGATGAGGTTTCCCCCGGCGAGGCGGCCCACGAGACCGACGAGTACACTGTTCGCGCCGTCGAAACTGACCACCGCGTCACCTCCGTTGGCTACGCGCTCATCGAGGCCGACCGCCCCGGCCGCTTCGACCGCCAGAAGGCCGAAGACGAGTTGGGGATTCCGCCGGGCCCGAAGTACGGCAAACTCCACAACGGCGAGTCGGTCGAACTCGATGACGGCCGGCTGATCGACCCCGAGGAAGTTGTCGGCGACCCACGTCCGGGCCGGCGGGTTGTCTACACCGGCGACACCCGCCCGACGGCGGCCGTCGAAGCCGCCGCGGCCGACGCTGATCTACTGATCCATGATGCCACCTTTGCCGATGGTCACGCCACCCGCGCCCGCGAAACCAAACACGCAACCGGCCGGGAGGCCGGCGAACTCGCCGCAGCAGCGGGCGCAAAACGGCTTGCGCTGACGCATATCTCCTCGCGGTATGGGGCCGATCCGTCGCCGATCAAGTCGGGGGCCGCCGATGCCTTCGACGGCGAGGTCTTCATCGCCAGCGACGGCCAGCAGGTCGCGGTGCCGTTTCCTGACGCTGACGCCGACGAGCGGTGATCGACCCCACCGGATCGACACACACCTGCCCACGAGAGGTGTTCTCACAGTAGTGCTCCTAGCAGCGGTTTTGTCGATCGCCGCCTACGCTCAGATATGGGCATCAACCCAGCGATCAGCCTGCTGTTGGTCTCGGATACCCCTTCGTACCGCGAGGCCGTCGCCGACGCCGTCGATCACTGTCCGGATCTCACCCTGACAGCGACCGTCGTGCCGGACGACAGCCAGCCGGCCCGTGTTGCGGCTCCCGCTGACTGTGTGCTCATCGACGCCGGCACCGACGGCCTCTCGCTGGCTGATTTTCGGGCGGCCCTCCGCACCCACCACCCCACACTGGCTGTCATCGTCGCCGCAGCCGAGTCGACGACACTGCCGCCGTCGCTGTCGATCCATGCGCGTGTCGCCACGTCTGACCCGGATATCGTTCCCGAACTCGCCCGGATTGTCACAACGACCCGCCAGCGACAGCCCTCGCCGTCGGTGTCGGCCGACCAACAGTAATCCCGCCGTCGACACCCCCGCTCGGCGTGGCCTATTTAGCGGTCGATGCCCTACTTCCCTCCGTGACCGTCCGGACAAACGCCATCGACGCGCCGGTGTTCGGCGTCGACATCCAAAGCGGCGACATTCGGGGCGACGCGCCGGCCTACGCGTTGGTTGTCCTCGACGACGGCGAGATCGAGCGCGATGTCGTCTCCTTCCGGAAGCTCTGCCGACTCATCGACGACGAGGAACCCGCACTCGTCGCCACCGACAACGCCTACGAACTCGCCGCCGACAAAAACGAACTCGTCGGCTTTCTGCGGTCGTTGCCGTCGACGACGAAACTTGTCCAGGTGACCGGCGACGAACGCCCCGAACCGCTCTCGCGGGTCGCCTCCCGTCACGGCGTTCCCTACGACAAAAAACCGATGGCCGAAGCCGAGGCCGCCGCGCGGCTGGCGATCGCCAACGTCGGCTGTGAGGTCTCGGCGTTCACGGATACCACGACCGTCAAGGTCGCCCGCGGCCGCTCGACCGGCAGCGGCGGCTGGAGCCAGGATCGCTACACGCGGCGGATCCACGGCAACGTGAAAAAAGTCGCCCGCGAGGTCGAATCCAAACTCGACAGCGCGAATCTCGACTACGAGCAGGACGTGACCGAGAAGTACGGCGGCTACTCGAACGCGATCTTCACCGTCGAGGCGACGCCGGACGAGCTCCCAGTCTCTACCCATCGGGCCGGCGACACCCGGATCGAGATCGAACGCGAACAGCGCGACGGGATCAGCTACCAGCCGCTCGTCAAACGCCGTGATCGCGTGATCGTCGGCATCGACCCCGGCACGACGACGGCGGCGGCGGTCGTCTCGCTGGACGGCCGCGTGTTGGCGACGTTTTCCAGTCGGACGGCCGACACCGCCGAGGTGACCGAGTGGCTGATCGAGCAGGGTCGGCCGCTGATCGTCGCCGCCGATGTGACGCCGATTCCGCAGACGGTGGACGAATTCCGGCGGAGCTTCGAGGCGACGGCGTGGACGCCCGAAAGCGATCTGCCGGTCGACGAAAAGCTCCACCGCACCCGCGACCACGAGTACGACAACGACCACGAGCGCGACGCCTTAGCGGCCGCGCTGTACGCCTACGACGACCGCGAGGATCAGTTTGATCGCATTACCGAGAAGACGCCGCCGCAGTTCGACCGCGAGGAGGTCATCGCCCACGTCGTCGCCAACGAGTCCTCCGTCGAAGCCGCCCTATCCGAGCTGGCGGACGACGAGGACGGCGACGAGGAGGAATCGACCCACGAACCGCGTGAACTCACCAGCGAGGAACAGCGCATCAAGGATCTCGAAGCGCAGGTCGATCGGCTGCAGTCCCACAACGAGAAGCTAGAGGCTGAACTCGCCGACCGCGAGGAAACGATCGACGAGTACGAGGAGAAACTCTCCGAGGCCAAACGCGAGGAACGCCGGGAGGCCCGCGAGCGACGCGCTGTCTCGCGGCTCAAACGTGAAACCGACCGACTGGAACGCGAACGCGATGAGGCCCGCGAGCGCGCCGACGAACTCGAAGCCAAACTCGACCGCCTCAAGGAGCTCTGGAAGCTGGATCACTCGGATGCCGCTGTCACCGGCGACCGCAATCTCGTCTCGGTGAAGATCGTCGAGCAGTTCACCAACCGCGCGCTCGACGACGCCGAAGACGAGGTCGGCCTCACTCGCGGCGACATCATCTATTTCCGGGATGCGTCGGGAGCCGGCCGGAGTACGGCCGAGCGCGTCGCCGCCATCGAGCCACGGGTCGTCCTCCGCGGCGGCGGGCTGTCGGATGCGGCCGATGAGGTGCTGTTCGACGCGGGTATTCCAGTCGGCCCCGCCGAGGACGTTTCGATTCAGGAGATCGACGAACTCGCTGTCGTTGACGACGCGGAGATCGAGGCCGTCATCGACGACTGGGAGGAGCGTGCCGAAGCGCGCGAACGCGAACAGAAGGCAAGCATGGTCGACGAACTCATCAGCGAACACCGGGCGGATACGAAAAGCGGCGGTTCGTAGCGACCACATTCAGAAGTCATTTTACACCGCTGACCCGACGACACTGCATGGATGCCTACGAGCTGATCACCCGGAACGCCGCCGAGGTGGTCACCGAGGAGGAACTAGAGGAGTTGGCCGACGATCCCGACGGCAAGCGGGCGTATGTTGGCTACGAACCCTCCGGCGTCCTCCATATCGGCCACATGTTGACGGCGACAAAACTGATCGATCTGCAGGAGGCGGGCTTCGATGTCACCGTCCTCCTGGCCGACGTGCATGCCTATCTCAACGACAAGGGTACCTTTGCGGAAATCCGGGAGACCGCCGACCGGATGCAAGAGCAGTTCATCGCCTACGGGCTCGACGAGAGTAAAACCGAGTTCGTCCTCGGCTCCGAATTTCAACTCGACGAGGAGTACACCCTCGATCTCCACGCCGCTGAACTCGAAACGACGCTCTCGCGGGCTAAACGCGCGATGGCCGAGATCGCCCGCGGCGACCACGCCAAGGTCTCCCAGATGGTCTACCCGCTCATGCAGGCGCTCGATATCGAATATCTCGATGTCGATCTCGCGGTCGGCGGCCTCGACCAGCGGAAAGTCCACATGCTGGCCCGCGAAACGCTGCCGGAGCTTGAGTACGACGTGCGGCCCGCCCTGCATACGCCGATCATCGCCGACCTCTCCACCGGCGTCGGCAAGATGGCCTCCAGTTCGGGTGTGACGATCTCGATGGAGGACAGCGAGGACGACATCGAAGCAAAGATCAACGACGCCTACTGCCCGCCGACGGCCGATCCCGACCCCGATGGCGACGGCAACGAGCGAGAAAACCCCGTCCTCCAGCTGTTCCAGTATCACGTCTTCCCGCGTGTCGATAGCGTCGTCGTCGAACGCCCCGAACAGTACGGCGGCGACCTCGAATACGACGACTACGAGACGCTGGAAGCCGACCTCGAATCCGGCGAGTTGCACCCGATGGACGCGAAATCCGCGCTGGCCGCCGAACTCAACGCGCTGATCGAACCCGGTCGCCAGCAACTGAACGCCTAATCTCCCGCCGCGACCCCCTCCCAGCCGAGCTTTTTTATCCGATACCGCGGCCACGCCGCACAATGTGTTCCGCCGATAGCCGCGGCCAGTCGCTGCAGATCGGTGCGATCCTGCTGTTTGGGTTTCTCCTCATCGGGATGACGACCGCCCAAGCCAGCCTCGTACCTGCGGACATTAGTCGGGCGGAACTCGATCACAGCCAGCGGGTGGCCGATCAGTTGGTCGGCCTTGAGACGGCCGTCTTCGAGACCAGCGTGACCGGCCGCCCGCAGCCGACGACGCTTGATCTCGGGCCCACCTACGACGATCGGCTGTTGTTCGTCTATCCGCCACCCCGAGCCGGCACGCTGCGCACGACTGAGCCCGCGACCCTCCATATCGACAACGCCGAAGCCGTCGGCGACGACGATGCGTTTGACACCTACTGGAACGGGACGACCCGGAGCTACACGACGCGGGCGATCACCTACGAGCCAGCCTACCGGGAACTCGACACCGCACCGCGATACCGGCTTGAACACGGTGTGCTTGCGGCGCGGTACGACGCGGACAGCCGAATCGAGCTGGCCGACAACCGCCAGCCGGTCGTCGACGACACCGACCTCTCGGTACTCGTTGTCGACGGCGAGGTGGCGGCCGCGGGCGTCGGCACCGAGGCCGTCGTTCCCGAGCGCGTCACCGACTCGACGACGGTCGACATCGAAGCCAGCGGCGATCCGATCCGGCTTCGATTGCCGACCGAGCTGTCGGCCGAGACGTGGCGCGAAACGATTCTCGCCGGCCAACCGACGGTTGATTCCGTCGCCGTCGCTGACGACGTTGCCACCATCACGCTCGACAGTTCGGAAACGTACGATTTGACGCTCCACGAGATCGAAATCGGCACGAACACCACCGACCCGTCGGCGACCTATCTGCGGAACGCCTCCGGCGACGACGAGTGGCCCTTGCCGGTTGACGTGCGGGATCGGTACAACGACCGGGTTGACGACGCGACGACGGTCTGGGTGTACAACGACAGCGACTACGGCAGCCCGGAATCGTCGTTCACGGTACCGGACGGCACCGCTCCGGCGGTGTCCGGCGACGTGTGCTACACGCTGACGAAAGGCGTGGTTGATGCCGACGCGCCGGAAACCGTCGAATCGGTCGCCGGCGGGTGTGCGTAACCCTGTCCCGTGGCTCGCTTACAACCCCACGATTTTTACACGCGTGATGCCCTACCCCCGCGTATGAGCGACAACGAGGGGCGACGCGACCTCCGAATGCCTGACGAGGGGGAGGTCTTCGCGGAGGTCACCGACATGCTCGGAGCGAACCGTGTGACCGTCCGGTGTGCCGACGGCGTCGAGCGCACCGCCCGCATCCCGGGCCGGATGCAGAAACGCGTCTGGATCCGCGAAGACGACCTCGTCATCGTCGACCCGTGGGACTGGCAGGACGAGAAGGCCGATATCGTTCACCGCTACGAGCAAAACGAGGCCGATCAGCTCCGCAACGAAGGCCACATCCAGTAGCGACGGCACCGCTGTCGACAGCCACGACCGACGACGCTTTTCCCGCTGCCGCGTGTAGCCTCCCCTAATGACAGAGGAGTACGGACTGCTCGACACCGATCCTGAGGCCGCCATCGGCGACGAGTGGGAGGAGATCGACGTTTCCGACACGGAGGCCGACCGGATCGCCCGCGAGCGCGACCGGGAGTTCGAGCAGTTCGAAGAGCAGATCAACGACGCCGAGCAGTTCAAAGTCGAGCAGTCGGTCTTCGACGATGCGACCTTCGGCGCGCTGTACAAACTCGTCGCCGACGGCCACATCGAGGCCTTCGGCGGACCGATCTCGACCGGCAAAGAGGCCAACGTCTACGAGGCCCTCGGCGCCGAGGACACCGAAGTTGCGGTCAAAATATTCAGAATCAACGCCTCGCCGTTCCAGCAGATGCGGACGTATCTGGAGGGCGACCCCCGATTCGAGGGGCTCGGCAGCGACAAGAAACAGGTCGTCCTCGCGTGGGTGCGCAAGGAGTTTGCCAATCTCAGCCGCGCCCGGGAGGCCGGCGTCCGCGTTCCGCGTCCCATCGCCGTCGAGCGCAACGTCCTCGTCATGGAGCTCGTCGGCCTCGTCGAGGACCGCGCCCGCCGACTCGCCGAAGTGAATATCGAAAACCCCGAGACGGCCTACGAGGTTGTCCGCGAGTACATGCGCCGGCTCCACACGGCCGGGCTGATCCACGGCGATCTCTCGGAGTATAATATGATTATCCACGACGGCGAACTGGTCATTATTGACCTCGGGCAGGCCGTCACCGTTCACCATCCCAACGCCAGCGACCTCCTCTATCGTGATTGCGAGAACGTCGCCGCCTTCTTCAGCCGGCAAGGGATCGAGACCGATGCCGACGAACTCTTCGCGTTCATTGCCGGCGACGACGACCGGATCGTCCGTTGAGCCGCCGCCATCTCGGTTGCTGCGTCGCCGCCGTGCCGCCTGAACCGCGAGGAACACGCTTAAACAGATCCGCGGGGTAGCACCCGTATGCAACACGTCAAAGTCCCGCAGGATCGGATCGGCGTCCTCATCGGCGAGGGTGGCGAGACGATGCGGGAGATCGAATCCCGGGCGGAGGTACGGCTGGATATCGACTCCGAATCGGGCTCTGTCGCCATCGAGTCGGTTGGCGATCCCGTGAGCGCGCTTGTCGCCCCCGATATCGTCAAGGCGATCGGCCGCGGGTTCAAACCCGAAACCGCGCTGACGCTGCTTGACGACGACATGCGTCGGTTTGAGCTGATCGACCTCTCCGAGCAGACTCGCAACGACAACGACCTCCGGCGGCAGAAAGGCCGAATCATCGGCGAGGACGGCCGCACTCGCGAGCTCATGGAGGAGCTCTCGGGCGCCAGTGTCGTGATCTACGGCTCAACGGTCGGGGCCATCGGTGACGCCGAGGAGGTCGACGCCGTTCGGCGGGCTGTCGGGATGATCCTTGACGGCGCGCCCCACGGTGCAGTTTATGCCTTCCTCGAAGAGAAACACCGAGAACTGACGCGCGGCCCCGATCTGGCCTGATCGGATCAGCTCGATTCCTGGGAGTCTGCCTCGTCGCCCTCGATATCCTCTTCGTGCTCGGTATCGCGCGTGTCAGTATCGTAGGGCGACGCTGACGGTGTCTCTGTTTCCTCCGCCGGCTCGGCGGCGTCCGCTGGTTCGGTTTGTTGGGCAGCCTCGACGGTGTCTTCACCGGGGGTAGTGCCGGTCTCTGGTGGGGCAGATTCGGCGGGGGACTCGCTACCGGCTGTGCTGTTCATCGCCGTCATCTCCTCGTCGTCGCCGGTCTCTGCTGCCGTGTCGTCGGTGGGTCGTTCCCCGTCACCGCTCGCGTCGTCACGGGCGGGCCAGTCGATCGTTCGGTCGTCGTCGCTGATCTCGTTGAGGGCGGCTTCAAATCCTGGGCGTGTGAGCCGCATCTCCTCGACAGCCGCCTGCTGACCATCGTCGCGGGCACGGACGTGGGCCCGCACGGCCTCGGTCGCGGCCTTCCGGCAGAGCGCGGCAAGCTCCGCGCCGACAAATCCGTCGGTCGCCGCCGCCAGCGCGTCGAGGTCGACATCGCCGGCGACCGGGCGGTCGCGGGTGTGGATCGCCAGGATCTCGCGTCTGGCTGCCTCATCCGGCTCGTCGACCGCGATCTGTTCTTCGATTCGGCCCGCGCGGGTGAGCGCGTCGTCGAGCAGCTCCGGCCGGTTTGTCGCGGCGATCACCACCACGTCTTCGAGGGCTTCCAGCCCGTCGAGTTCGGTCAGCAGTTGGCTGACGACGCGCTCGCTGACCTGGGAGTCACCTCCGCTGCCGCGCTGGGTGGCGATGGCGTCGATCTCATCGAAGAAGACGACCGTCGGGGCGTTCTCGCGGGCCTTGCTGAAGATCTCTCGGACGCCCTTTTCGCTTTCGCCGATGTATTTGTCGAACAGCTCCGGCCCGTTCACGGAGATGAAGTTGGAGTCGGCCTCGTTGGCAACGGCCTTCGCCAGCAGCGTCTTCCCGGTTCCGGGTGGTCCGTGCAGCAGGATGCCCTTGGGGGCGTGGAGATCGACCTGCCGGTAGGCCTCGGGGTAGGCCAGTGGCCACTGGATCGCCTCCTGGAGCCGTGCTTTCGTCTCCGGGAGTCCGCCGACATCGTCCCAGGTCACATTCGGCGCTTCGACGAAGACCTCTCTGAGCGCGCTGGGTTCGACCTCTCTGAGCGCGCGCCGAAAATCGTCCGCGGTCACCGCAAGGCCGTCCAGCGTTTCGGCATCGATCGTCTCCGCCTCAAGATCCAGTGTTGGCCGAACACGCCGCAAGGCGTTCATCCCCGCCTCCCGTACCACGCTTTCGAGATCCGCGCCGACGAAGCCATGGGTGTTGCTCGCGTAGCTGCCGAGATCCACATCGTCGGCCAGCGGCATCTCGCGGGTGTGGATCCGGAGGATCTCGCCGCGGCCGTTGGCGTCGGGCGCGCCGACTTCGATCTCACGGTCGAAGCGGCCGCCGCGCCGGAGTGCGGGGTCGACGGCGTCGATGCGGTTGGTGGTGCCGATCACCGTAATCCGGCCGTGATCGCCCAGCCCGTCCATCAGCGAGAGGAGTTGGGCGACGACGCGGTGTTCGACGCTGCCCTCGGTGTCGCCGCGTTTCGGCGCGATCGAATCGATCTCGTCGATGAAGACGATCGCGGGCTCCTCGCTTTCGGCGGTCTCGAAGACCTCCCGCAGTCGCTCCTCGCTTTCGCCGTAGTATTTCGACATGATTTCCGGCCCCGAGATGGTCTGGAAATCCGCGTCGATCTCGTTGGCGACGGCCTTCGCAATGAGGGTCTTGCCGGTTCCGGGTGGGCCATGCAACAACACGCCCTGTGGCGGTTCGATCCCGAGTGCCTGAAACAGCTCGGGGTGCCGCATCGGCAGCTCGATCATCTCCCGTACCGCATCGAGTTCGTCATCGAGGCCGCCAACATCCTCGTAGGTGATCCCCGGCGGGTCGGCGTCGGCTGACTCCGTCTCCTCGTCGTCTTCCGTCGGCTCCTCGACGATATCGATGGTCGTCGAGTCGGTGACGACGACGGTGCCGCCGGGCTCGCTGCCGATGATCTTTACTGGTATTCGGCGGTTCGACCCCCCGTTCAGGGAGCGAAAGCCCATCGTCACCGACACCGTTTTGCCGGGGCTGACCGCGCGGTTGGCGAGCTTGTCGTGGATGTAGGCGGCGATATCGCCCTGGATTCGGAGGCCTTCCGGGATGACGACCGCCAGCCGGGCTGCTGGTTCGACATCCGCCGAGGAGACCTCGACGAGTTGGTCGATGCGGGTGCCGAGGGTTTTGCGGGTTTGGCCGTCGATCCCGATGATCCCGCGCTGTCGGTCTCGGTTTTGGCTGAGTCGTGCCCGGAGGACGGCTGTCCGATTCCCGTGGCTGATCGTGACAAACTCGCCGTTGTTGACCCCGAGTGTCGCCATCGATTCGCGGTCGATCGTTGCGACCCCGTTGCCCGGGGTCTCCCTGTTGAGTGGTTTGACGCGTAGTTTCATCGATTGCTTCCTCCCGTCGCGTCGCTGCCGTCCCGCGGCGACACGACGGCTCCGTGTATGCGGTGTGTACGCCCACCCGCGTCAAATAGGTGGGTGCTTGCGATCCCGCCGGCTGGCTCTATGCTTGCTGATTGCGATCCCGCTGGCCGTCTTCCGGTGTCGACGGTGATCTGACCAGTACTTAAACCACCTGGTTGGTAGTCTCTCACATGCCCTAATTTGTCACACAGCGCGCCGCTCAGTATTTGCATACGAAGGGTTTATATAGAATCACAAACAATCCGGAGGTGACTATGTCTCAACAACAGCGAATGGGTAATCAGCCGATGATCGTCCTCTCGGAGGACAGCCAGCGAACCTCGGGGAAGGACGCCCAGTCGATGAACATCACCGCGGGCAAGGCCGTTGCCGAGTCCGTACGCACCACACTCGGGCCGAAGGGGATGGACAAGATGCTCGTCGATTCCGGCGGCTCGGTCGTCGTCACCAACGACGGCGTCACCATCCTCAAAGAGATGGACATCGACCACCCCGCCGCGAACATGATCGTCGAGGTCAGCGAGACACAGGAGAACGAGGTCGGCGACGGCACCACCTCCGCCGTCGTCGTCGCGGGTGAACTCCTCGATCAGGCCGAGGAGCTGATCGACTCCGAGATTCACGCGACGACCATCGCACAGGGGTACCGAGAGGCCGCCGAGAAGGCCAAGGACATCCTCGAAAGCGAGGCCATCGAGGTCTCCGCGGACGACCGCGACACCCTCGTCGAGATCGCCACCACGGCGATGACCGGCAAGGGCGCGGAAGGCGCGAAAGATCACCTCGCGGAACTCGTCGTCGACGCCGTGCTGGCCGTCGAGGACGACGAGGGGATCGACCTCGATAACGTTGATGTCGAAACCGTCGTCGGCGGTTCGATCGACAACTCCGAACTCGTCGAGGGCGTCATCGTCGACAAGGAGCGCGTCGACGAGAACATGCCCTACTTCGCCGAGGACGCTTCGATCGCGCTGTTCGACGGTGCCTTCGAGGTCAAAGAGACCGAGATCGACGCCGAGGTCAACGTCTCCGACCCATCCCAGCTGCAGGAGTTCCTCGACCAAGAGGAAGCCCAGCTCAAGGAAATGGTCGACCAGCTCGCCGACGCCGGTGTCGACGTGGTCTTTGTCGGCGATGGCATCGACGACATGGCCCAGCATTACCTCGCCCAGGAGGGCATCATCGCCGCCCGCCGCGCGAAGAACTCCGATCTGAAGGCACTCGCTCGCGCAACCGGCGGCCGCGTCGTCTCCAACCTTGACGACCTGACCGAGGACGACCTCGGCTTCGCCGGCAGTGTCGCCCAGAAGGACATCGGCGGCGACGAGCGACTCTTCGTCGAGGACGTCGAGGACGCCAAAAGCGTCACCCTCGTCGTTCGCGGTAGCACCGACCACGTCGTCGACGAGGTCGAACGCGCAATCGAGGACTCCCTCGGTGTCGTTCGCGCCACGCTCGAAGACGGCAAGGTGCTCCCCGGTGGCGGCGCGCCCGAAACCGAACTCGCACTCCAGCTCCGCGACTTCGCCGACTCCGTCGGGGGCCGCGAACAGCTGGCTGTTGAGGCATTCGCCGACGCACTGGAAGTCATCCCGCGCACGCTCGCCGAGAACGCCGGGCTGGACTCCATTGATTCCCTTGTCTCGCTGCGCTCCCAGCACGACGGCGGCGACTTCACCGCCGGGCTGGACGCCTACTCGGGCAACGTGATCGACATGGAGAACGAGGGCGTCGTCGAGCCGCTTCGCGTCAAAACGCAGGCGATCGAATCCGCAACCGAAGCCGCTGTGATGATCCTCCGCATCGACGATGTCATCGCCGCAGGCGACCTCGCTGGTGGCCAGGTTGGCGACGACGACGATGACGGACCAGACATGCCCGCCGGCGGCGGTATGGGCGGCGGCATGGGCGGCATGGGCGGCATGGGTGGCATGGGCGGCGCGATGTAAGTTCGGCCACAGTCCGCTTACTCACCCACGCCAACCTAACCGCTGTACCGGCTTCGAACCGACTGCGTTGCGACCGCGGTCATTCTCGTTTTTATTTCGCTCTATCCGACCATCAGGTGTGCGTAAAGCCACTGTCGACGAGGATACGGTGGTCGCAACTCGCTGGCGTGACCATGAAACTAAGCTGTTCCTCCCAGTAGTTTACATATGCCAATGGGAATCGTCGGGAAAGAAGAGTTAGCCCAAGAGGTCGCAGCCGCGCTTGGCGACTGGACACCGACCCGAGCCTACGAACAGGAAGCTGCGTTTCAAGATGACCTCCATGCGTATCTCGATGCACGACTGAATGCCGGCGGCGGGAAAATCCTCGACACTGGTGGCAACTTCGTTGTTGAAAGAGCCCATGGGGAACTGGAATGCGATGTCGTCGTTAGCGATACGGTTGGAATCACGATCAGACGCGATCTCACGGCCGAGCAGATCGATCAACTGGCTGGGCGCGTCCGAGAGTATCAAAAAGCATACACCCATGTTGCGATCATCGCCTGCGGGAGTATTGACGGCGACAACTGGGAGAAATTACAGCATACGTATCCAAATCAGCGGGGCCTGAATAACGACCCCGACAGCACGCCAGTCATGTTCCTCCGTCGCCGTGAGACGAACTACGGCAAAGGCGATTCGGCTGAGAACTACCAACAGCCGGATGCGGAAGATCCCGAACGGAATATCCTGCAGACGACAGTCTCGTTGGTGCAACGTCGTTTGCGACGACTCCGCTAGCCCCGTGACGAGAACCGAACGACGCAGAAGGGGACGGTGGTATTGATGAGGATCTTAACGAAGATCGAAGCGTCCGAGCGGCGGCAGGAAATCAAACAGGAATCAGCACGACTCCGCGACGTATCTTGCTAACTCTTAGGGTGTAGCCGCGCTGCTCTCGTTTTCCGAGGCGGCGAACGGAAGGTCGATTTCGAGGCCGTCGTACGCCAAAACAGGTTGTTTCGCTTGGCCCGGACTCCCGCTCTCAAAGTCGATCACGCCGATCTCGCTGAGCTCGGAGAGGTTCTGATGCACCTGCTTATAGTCTCGATCGACGAGCGTGGCGGTCTCCCGGATACTCTCGGGGTCGTGTTCGGCGATGACTTCCAGTAGCTCCAGATTCGTCGGGCGCAGGAGCTGACTCAGTTCGGCGTACGACCCGAAATTCAATACCGGCTGTGCATCCGCAAGCTCTGCACCCTCCTGGGCGGCTTTGATTCGCTCGCGCGTGCGCTGGTCGAGTCGGTCGCGTTCGCCGACGGTAACTTTGAGTGTTGGCATGGTGTGCTCCTCCCGACAGCGTCCTACATCGGCCAGTCCCACGAGACGGGCGATAGGGATTCGACCTCTCGCGTAAAGCGGTCATAGAGCGTCAACATCCACGGGAAGTCGATGCGTTCGACCTCGTCGGCGTGGCGTTCGTGGCCCTTCGTCCGTTCGTGGGCGTTGTCGTATCGAAGGACTGTCTCGCCGCCGACCGTCCCGAGATGGAGGCTGTACTCCCACCCACTCGGGTATGTTTGATCGTCCGTCTGTCGGATGGTCACCGACACAACGTAGCCGGCCTCGACAGCCTGCCAGTCTTCGATGGTGACGTAGGACGCCATCCGTTGCTCTATGTTATTACCCACATATGCATAAGCCTATGGGGGAAACAACATAGAACCGTGGTGCCGCGATTCGCCCAGCCACCCGGCGAGAACGACGCCCTCGGATCACCGTTTTGATATACGCCGACCCACTGCCTCTGGGTATGGACGACGTTAGCGACCAGTATTCGCCCGCCGACGTGGAGGCGGCTATCGACGACTACTGGGACGACCACGACGCCTACGAGGCGACCAAGGCGGCCCACGCCGACGACCCCACCTTCTTCTTCGTCGATGGCCCGCCCTATACCTCCGGGCAGATGCACCTCGGCACCGCCTGGAACAAGACGCTCAAGGATGCCGTGATCCGCCAAAAGCGGATGACCGGCTACCAAGTCACCGACCGGCCGGGCTACGACATGCACGGCCTCCCGATCGAGGTCAAAGTCGAGGAGGAACTCGGCTTCGAGAGCAAGCAGGACATCGAAGAGTACGGCATGGAAGCGTTCATCGAGGAGTGCAAGGAGTTCGCCGAGACCAACCGCGAGGCGATGGACGACGACTTCCAGTCCATCGGCGCGTGGTTCAACTGGGACAACCCCTACAAGACCATCTCGCCGGAGTACATGGAGGCCGCATGGTACGGCTTCAAACAGGTCGCCGACCGCGGCCTCGTCGAGCAGGGCAAACGCTCGATCTCGCAGTGTCCGCGCTGTGAGACCGGGATCGCCAACAACGAGGTCGAATACGATCAGGTCGAAGACCCCTCGATCTACGTCAAATTCCCGCTGGCCGACCGCGAGGGGAGTCTCGTCATCTGGACGACGACGCCGTGGACGATCCCAGCTAACACGTTCGTCGGCGTCGGCGAGGAGCTGACGTATCAGAAAGTTCGCGCGAGCAAGGGCGGCGAGGAGGACGTGCTCTACATCGCCGCCGAGTGTGTTGATGACGTACTCGGGAAGGGCCGATACGACGACTACGAGATCGAAGCCGAACTTGACGGTGCCGAACTCGTCGGCTGGGAATACGACCACCCGCTGGCTGAGGAAGTACCCGACTACCCGAGTTTCGAGGGCGCGGGCGAGGTCTACACCGCCGACTTCGTCGAGGCCGATCGCACCGGGCTCGTCCACTCCGCGCCCGGCCACGGTGAGGAAGACTTCCACCGCGGCCAAGAACTCGGCCTCGATATCTTCTGTCCGGTCGCTGGCGATGGTACCTACACCGACGAGGGCGGCAAATACGCGGGCCAGTTCGTCCGCGACGCCAACGACGAGATCACCGCCGATCTCGACGCCAACGGCGCGCTGCTGGCCGAGGAAACCTACACCCACTCCTATGGCCACTGTTGGCGATGCGACACCGACATCATTCAGCTCGCCACCGACCAGTGGTTCATCTCGATCACCGACATCAAGGATGAACTGCTGGACAATATTGAGGAGGCTGAGTGGCACCCGCAGTGGGCCCGCGATAACCGCTTCCGTGATTTCATCGAGAACGCCCCCGACTGGAACGTCTCCCGACAGCGGTACTGGGGCATTCCGATCCCGATCTGGGTGCCCGAAGACGCCGCCAGCAACGGCGGCGATGGCGACGCCACCCTCGACGAGGAGATGATCGTCATCGGTACGCGCGAGGAACTCGCCGACCGCGCCGATCAGGAGATCGACCCCGACGAGATCGACCTCCATCGCCCGACCGTCGACGACATCACAATCACGGAAGACGGAACGACCTATCGCCGGATCGAGGACGTCTTCGACGTGTGGCTGGACTCCTCGGTGGCAACCTGGGGCACGCTGGGCTATCCAACTGAGACGGAGGAATTCGACGAGCTGTGGCCCGCCGACCTCATCATCGAGGCCCACGACCAGACCCGCGGCTGGTTCTGGTCGCAACTCGGCATGGGGACAACCGCCTTCGGCGAAAGCCCATACAAGGAAGTCCTGATGCACGGCTTTGCCAACGACAAACACGGCCGCAAGATGTCGAAATCCGTCGGCAACATCGTCACGCCGGAGGAGGCTATCGAACGGGCCGGCCGTGATCCGCTGCGAGCCTATCTGCTGAGCCACGACCAGCAGGGTGTCGATCTCTCCTTCGATTGGGACGGCCTCGGCAGCATGGTCGGCACGCTCAACATCTGCTGGAACGTCTTCCGCTTCCCGCTCACGTACATGGATCTCGACGGCTACGATCCCGCCGATCCCGACCTCAGCGAAGGCGAACTAACCACGGTCGACGAGTGGGTACTCTCGCGGCTACAATCCGTCATCGAGGAGGCCAGCGAGGCGTGGGCCGACTACCGCATCGACGACGCGCTCAACACCGTGCTGGATTTCGTCACCGAAGACGTGTCGCGGTTCTACATCAAGGCGACCCGCGAGCGGATGTGGGAGGAGGGCGACTCGCCCACGAAACTCGGCGCGTACGCCACGCTGTCGACTGTCACCAACGCGGTCATCCGCCTGCTCGCGCCCGTCACGCCGTACATGGCCGAGGAGATGTACCAGACGATCGACGGCAGCGCAACGACCGTCCACGCACTCGACTGGCCCGTGGTCGACGACGACCTCCGGGACGCCGACCTCGAAGCCGACATGGCTGTCCTCCGCGACGTGGAGGAGGCCGCGGCCAATGCCCGCCAGCGCGGCGGCCGCAAGCTCCGGTGGCCCGTCTCACGGGTCGTCGTCGAAACCGACGACGAAGAAGTCGCCAGCGCGGTTGAGAACCTCGCCGACCTCCTCGGCGAGCGTGTCAACACCCGTGATATCGAGGTCGTCAGCGAGTTCGATGAACTGATCGAGTACGCCGAGCCACAGATGGGCGAAATCGGTCCCGCCTTCGGGGGCGACGCCCAGGACGTGATGGAGGCGGTTGAGGGCGCGACCCGCGAGGAGGTTGAGGCTGGTATCGAAGTCAATGGCGAGGAGATCGACCTCGACGACGAGATGGTCGACTACCGCAAGGAGCCACCGGAACACGTCACTGGCACCGACTTCGAGGGCGGCACGGTGTACGTCGATACGACGCTAACCGATGACCTCGAATCCGAGGGCTACGCCCGCGACGTGATCCGCCGGATTCAGGAGATGCGCAAGGAACTCGATCTCGATGTCGAAAGCGAGATCAGCGTCGGCCTCGCCGTCGCCGACGACCGCGTTGCTGGCTTCGTCGACGAGCACCGCGATCTCATCAGCGAGGAAGTCCGCGCGGCCGAACTCACCGACGCGCCGAGCGACGAGGCTGACCGCTTGGAAACGTGGGAAATCGAAGACACCGAGGTCGAAATCGGTGTCTCCGTTCTCGCCGAAGGAACGGCCTGAGTTCGGCACCCACTGATTACTGTTCCGCGCAGAGGTCGACGAAGTTCCGGAGGATTCGCAGGCCGGTCTCGCCGCTTTTCTCGGGGTGGAACTGGGTGCCGAAGATCGTCCCCTCCTCGTTGGCGATCACCGATGGAAAGTCGACGCCGTAGTCGGTGCTGGCGACGACCGCGTGCTCGTCGTCGGGGGCGGCGTAGTAGGAGTGGACAAAGTAGGCGTATTGGCCATCGACCCCTTCGACGAGGGGATGCTCACGCTGGACGTTCAGTTCGTTCCAGCCCATATGCGGGACTTTCTTGTCGACATCGAACCGGACGTTGGTGCCGGGGATGAAGTTCAGACCCTCAACCTCGCCCTCACCGGCGTGTTCGGCTTCCTCACTGGAGCCGAGCAGCATCTGCATCCCGAGACAGATGCCGAAGATCGGTTGCCCGCGGTCGGCCGCCTCGGCGAGGGCGTCCCGATAGGGGCCGGCGTTGTCCATCCCTTCGCGGAACGCACCAACACCGGGGAGGACGATGCCGTCGGCGTCGGCGAAGCTATCGGGGTCGTCGGTGATCGTCACGCCCGCGTTCGCGCGTTCGAGCCCACGGGTGACGCTGCGGAGGTTGCCGAGCCCGTAGTCGACGACAACGACCTCGGCGGCTGTCGTCTGTGGTGTCGCGTTCATACCGACCCTCTGTGGGCGACCGTCAAGGCCCTTTCCGTTGCCCCAATTGTCGCCCTAGCGATGGCTACTGTGGGATCGATAGGCGATCACCCAACCCGTTGTGGGGTCGTTACTCCTCGTCGACGTCGAGTTCGAACTGTTCGTTTTCGGAGGCCGCGTTCAGCACGACACTCGTGTTCGACTCGCGGATGTCCACGTCGGTCAGGAGCTCCTTGATCTGGTCGTTCATCCCATCGGTGTCTGTGAACTTGCCGATGGCGACGATGTCGTAGTCGCCGGTGACCTCATAGACGCTGACCATCTGTTTTTGCTCCCGCAGCCGGTCGGCAACCGTCGGGATCGCACTCCCCTCAACTTTGAGGTTGACAACCGCGGTTACATCGTAGCCGAGATTGTCGTAGTCGATGATCGGTGTGTAGCCGTTGATGACCCCCTCGGCCTCCAGATCTTGGAGGTGATTCGAGACCGTTGTCACCGAGACATCGAGCTGCTTGCCGAGACTGCGAAGACTTGCTCGCCCATTGCCGAGTAGTGCATTGATCAATTTCGCATCCAGGTTTTCGTACGTCATACAACCTACCGACGGACTGGGGGGTTTATAATTTTACGAATATCCACTTTCTGAGTTTGAGCGGTGTAATTGCCATAAGCGGTAAGACCTTTATACTGGCACCAAATGGTATACTCGTCCGGAATATGACTGAAAAGAACGTTGCCACAGACGGTGGATTGACTGACGAAGAACAAGAAGTACTCGATGAAATTGACGATGAAGGAATCGACTTCCTTCGGCTCCAGTTTACTGATATCCTTGGGACGGTCAAAAATGTGTCAGTGCCGGCCGATCAGGCCGAGAAGGCCTTCACGGAGGGTATCTACTTCGATGGCTCCTCGATCAACGGCTTTGTCCGGATCCAGGAGTCCGACATGCGGCTCAAACCCGACCCCGAGACGTTTGCCATTCTCCCGTGGCGCAACAACGAGGAAAGCGGGGCGGCCCGACTCATCTGCGATGTGATCAACACCTCGACCGGCGAACCCTTCGAGGGTGACCCACGCTATGTGCTCCAGGAGGCCATCGACAAGGCCGAGGAACACGGCTTCGAGGTCAACATGGCCCCTGAACCGGAGTTCTTCCTCTTCAAGACCAACGAGGACGGCTATGCGACCACTGAGTTCGCCGACCACGGCGGCTACTTCGATCTCGCGCCGAAGGATCTCCAAAGCGACGTGCGCCGGGAGATCATCTTCACGCTCGAAGAGATGGGCTTCGATATCGAGGCCAGCCACCACGAGGTCGCCCAGGGCCAATACGAGATCAACTTCGAGTACGACGACGCGCTGTCGACCGCCGACAACGTCGCCACCTTCCGGTTTGTCGTCCGTGCGGTCGCCGCCCAACACGACCTGCACGCAACGTTCATGCCG
The DNA here is from genome assembly GCF_046719765.1 of Halonotius sp. F2-221B. Lineage (NCBI taxonomy): Archaea > Methanobacteriati > Methanobacteriota > Halobacteria > Halobacteriales > Haloferacaceae > Halonotius > Halonotius sp. F2-221B. Next base: position 27,520 of record NZ_JABEBY010000019.1, on the reverse strand, counting down.
AAACCGGTGCCGAAGATCAACGGCTCGGGGATGCACACCCACATGTCGCTGTTCAAAGACGGCGAAAACGCCTTCCACGGCGAGGGTGACTTCGATCTCAGCGAGACCGCGCTCTCCTACCTCGCTGGCATCCTCGACCACGCGCCGGCGATCACCGCCGTCACCAACCCGACCGTGAACTCCTACAAACGCCTCGTCCCCGGCTACGAGGCTCCGGTTTACGTCGCGTGGTCGGATCGCAACCGCTCGGCGCTCATCCGGAAGCCGGCGGCCCGCGAGCCGGTCGCCACCCGTATCGAGGCGCGGTTCCCCGATCCATCCTGTAACCCGTATCTCGGCTTCGCGTCGCTGATCAACGCCGGGATCGACGGCATCGAGCGCGATCTCGACGCGCCGGATCCGATCCGCGAGAACATCTACGACTTCGACGAGGAGAAGATCGAGGAGTACGGCATCGAGACGCTGCCGAAGAACCTCGGCGACGCTGTCGACGCCCTCGAAGCCGACGATGTGATTCTTGGCGGGCTCGGCGATCACGTGGCCGAGAAGTTCGTCGAAGCGAAAAACGAGGAGTTCAAAGAGTACCTCGTCAACGTCTCCGAGTGGGAGATCGACCGCTACCTCGAGAAGTTCTAAGCGACGGCAGCGTTACCCTCTTTTTTGCGCCACTGCTCGACCAGCGGCAGCCCCAGAATGATGATTACGCCGACCGCACTACCGACGGCGGCACCGACCAGCCCGAAGACGCCCTCGTAGGCACCGATCCACAGCCCGCCGGCGACGACGAGCCCGCCAGCGGCGACCGGGATCGAGACCGCCGGCGCGGCCGTCAGTCGCTCACCGCCCCGGTACCATGTCGCGCCCGCGCCGACCGCGGTGCCGAGGCCGATCACCGCGTGGCGAACCTCCTCGGTGTGACCGCCGACGGCGGCGACACCGAGGCCGACGACAGACGCGACGCCGGCGAGTAGACAGACGCGATCGGCCCGGAGGATCGATTCATCGGCGGCGACCCATCGTGCGAGAACGATCAGCCCCACGCCGAGTGCGATGCCGGCGACGATGTCGCGGGGGTAGTGAACGCCGAGGATCACGCGCGATCCGCTCACAAGACCGATCATCGTGGCGGCAGCAGCATACCGGCGTTGACGCCGCCCGATCGTCAGCAACGCCGCCAGCCCGCCGTAGACCGCGGTCACACCGGTGGCGTGGCCGCTGGGAAACGCGAAGCCGGAGGAGTCGAGTTCGCCGGCGACGAAGCCGGCGAGTCCGCCCGGTAGCCCGGCGGGATCGATCGGGGTTGCCGCGGGTCGCGGGATCGCGGTGTAGCTTTTGACCGCAAGCACGACCGCCAACGCGAGCGTCGCCAGCGCGATCACGGTCGCCGCGACCGCTCGGCTGTCGTCGTCAACTCGTGGGCCGATCCAGTAGCCCACCGAGAGCCCGACGAAAAGAAGCCACGCGTCGCCGAGCAGCGTGATGACCGCAAACAGTGTCACCACCGATTCGGTGGCCGCAACCAACGGTAGCGGGGGCATTGTCTCTGGGTATCCGGTGGGAGTATAAAACCTGAATCACTCACGGCGGCTGACACGCAGCTCGTCGTCGGTCTCCTCGATGTCGACAAGCCCGTCGCCAGCGAGATCTGCCACCAGTTCACGGAGCCACTCGCGGCCGGTCTCGCCGCCGTAGTCGACCCGGATTCGCGGCCCCAGTTTTGACAGCGGCAACTCGTCGTACTCACCGAAAGTGTTGACCACGCGGCCGCGAAACTGCCGGCGGCTCCCCTCAACGCTCGGCTGTGTCGGTACGTCGGGTGCGGTGAAATCTCCCGTTTCGTAGGCGTGACACCATTCACGCCACGGACAGCCGGCAACGTCACACTCCAGACACGTTAGCTATGCTGTTGATCGAAACAGAGCGGATCGACCAAGAGTAACTTATCGTTGTTGATCGGTTGGCCGAATGAGCATCTCATTGATATTGACATGCTGTGGCTGGGTTACCGCGTAGGCGATTGCACGGGCGATATCTTCGCTTTCGAGTGGTGTCATCGACGCAAGCATCCCTTCTTCGATCTGTTGTTTGATCTCTTCGTCAGGGATGTGCTCTTGCAGTTCAGTATCGACCGCCCCCGGTTCAATGATTGTCGTCCGGATGCCCTCAGTTGTAACTTCCTGCCGGACAGCTTCGGTGAAGGCGTTGACACCGAACTTTGTCGCATTGTAGCCCGAACTTTTCGCACCGGCCCGTCGGCCAGCCGTTGATGAGACGTTGACGATATGGGCGGTGTCTTGTTCTTGCATGATTGGCAGTGCGGCATGGGTGAGGTTCATCAATCCCAAGAGGTTGACCTCGATCATCTGTCGAAGGTTTTTGCGGTCAGCTTCATCAAGCCGCTCTAGTAGCATCACTCCGGCATTGTTTACCAGAATATCTATCGCCCCGAACTCATCGACTGTTTCTGCAACGAGTGCATCGATATCGTCGTCCTCGGTCACGTCTGTGGGGACAACGAGTGCATCGCCTCCCTCCGAGGTGATGCGTTCGGCCACCGCTTCGAGTTCATCTACACGGCGTGCGGCGAGCACAACGCTGGCTCCACGGGCAGCCAGCGACTCAGCAGTCGCTTCTCCAATCCCAGACGATGCGCCAGTCACGATTGCGACCTCTCCAGCTAACTCAGACTCAGGGGCGGCTGTCATCACTTACACTGAGGCCCTCAATCCGTATGAGGATGCCGCTCTAGAATATGTATTCTGATTGTTTGATCTGGTTCGCAGCATACAATCCGACGTGTGCCTACAACCACGCCTACGCGTGTCCGATGATTCCGCCCGCAAACTGGCTCGATGTCCGGATCGAGGCCGGCGAACAGGCGTTCCCTGGCGAGCCTGCTGACCCTCGCTGACCGTTCAAGCGGTTAGACAACGACCAGCTACGCAGCGAAGACGGCTGCCGCCCCGCCGAGTGAACTCACCGCGGCATGGGTGCGCAGCCGATTCTGAAAGCGATGGGCGTCGCTGTCGCCTGCGGCGTCGACGGGTACGTGTCACTGCCGGCGGTACACTCCGGTAGGAGGTCGACGGCGACATGGAGGAAGACGCCAGCACCGAACCCAAACAGGAGCCCGCGAAACATCGGCGGCGGCGACAACCCGGTCATTCCGACTGGCAGTGCGCTCAACCCAGCGGCCGCCGCCGACAACAGGAGTGCGACGACCGACCGATTCCGGTCAGCCAGCCGGCACGCGGCGGCATCGCCGGCCGGTGTCTTGTGTGAGACAAGGGCGACGCCGAGAATCGATGTTAGCGACGGTATCGCGGTGTAGCGCGCCCCGATGATCGTACCGGCGTTACGCCACCTCGCCGAGCGTGAAGTCGGTCAGTGTCTCAGGATTGACGACATGCATGGGCTGTTCATCGTTGACCAATGCTTCGATATCGTTTACCGTGAGTTCACTGTGGCGATCGATGACATCCTGTGATGCCGAGGCGATATGCGGTGTTGTAACAACGTTTTCCATCTCCAACAGCGGGTCGTCTTCGGCGATCGGCTCTTCAGGGTACACATCGAGTGCCGCACCCTGTATCTCGTTTGTCTCAAGCGCTTCGAGCAGCGCGCCGTCTTCGATGAGGGCGGCCCGTGCTGTGTTGATAAAGTAGCCGTCGTCGGGCATCGCCGCGAATTCTGCCGGGCCGATCATATTGCGCGAGCCGGGTGCAACTGCGGCATGAAGGCTGACGATATCGCTTTGTTGACACAGTGATTGGACATCGGTCACCTTGTCGACGTTGAACGGTTCCATCTCAACATGGTCAACAAACGGATCGTAGGCGACTACGTCCATCCCAAAGCCGTCGCGGGCTCGCTTTGCAACCCGGCGTCCGATCCGGCTAAAGCCAACGATACCGAGCGTCCGGCCACGAAGTTCCGGCCCTCGAAGCGTCGTGTACGGCGAGTCGGCACCGATTCCCCATGTGACATCCTCACGCTCGCCACCTGCGGCGGCGTCCTCCTTTGGGGTGCCGGTATCTTTGCCCATCCGCAGTCGGTGGTGGGCCTGTGCAATATTTCTCGTGGCAGCCAACAGTAGTCCCATCGTGTGGTCGGCAACAGTCTCCGCGTTTCTGCCCGGTGCATACAGAACGGGAATCCCACGGTCGGTCGCGGCATCAATATCCACGCTGGCTTCAGGGCCACCGCGCGGACAGGCGATTAGTTTGAGATCATCGGCAGCGTCCATGAGCTCAGCTGGCACACCCTCAAACCCGGAGATGAAGATGTCAACACCGTCCAATCGCTGTTCCAGTGTCTCAACCGACATTCGGCCGTCACGGCTCTCAATCGGATCGAACGTGACATCGAACCCGAGATCGGTTAGTCGCTCAATTCCGGCTTCAGCAAAATTTGAACTGATGAATATGTTCATAATATTGTGTTTTCTCTACAATTTAGATAACAGTACGTGTGGCTTAACCCTGTCGAATATTCTCACTTACCCGTACAGGCTTCCCACCGATATTCTCTTTCAACCTGAGCACGATCGCATGCTAATGACTGAGTCTTCCGGTGGTGTCGTGTAGTCCGTTAGCACTGATGGCTCAGAAGAGACGTAGCTGGCTGACCGCTTGGCTACAGAACGTTTTGGTGTCACCGGCATCACGGAGGGAAGCGATGGGACGGTCGATATTGCATATTGCGGTAACGCGCGCCAATGAGATGGGCCGTCTCATCGAGGTGCCAATGGAAGCTGCAGGCAGCCCAAGCGGGCCGACAAAATTTTCAGCAGTGATTGATCAACTGGTATCGATTCGGACACTGACGACATCGTCGGTGGTATCGTAGCTTTCTACCTCAGGGTGGAGCCGTGATACTGGGTCGACAGTTGCGAGTGTCTTCTCTTCGATTAAGATCTCACAATCTTCAGTAGCATACTTACTGTCGTACAGTTTTTCAATATCAGACATGGATTCACAATATTAGCCAATGTATATAAATTTAAACCAGATATCACCGCCTTTATGCGCTACTTATTAGCTAAGTACACAATAATCGGTTAAGATGTTTGGATCGCGCAGTAGGATTCCTGATTGAACGAACACTTATGCCTTGAGCCACAGCATGAGGGCTGGATATACTGTGTTCACCTCTCTATCGGTCACTCGGCTATCTGCCAACCACTGGATCGAATAGCGCGCCAGGTGGTGGATAGAGCGCGCGTATCTTGCACGCCAAGCAGTAACAATGTCACTAAACTGATCCTCGTTTGGCCCAGTTAGGCAAGAACCTCAATTCAACGCTGAAGTCGTGCTATTGTTGCGTCTTCCTGCTCTGTCAAATCAACCAACCCGTCGTCTGCAAGGTCAGCAAGCAGATCATGTAGCCACTCACGTCCATGGGTTCCTTCAGGCGCATAATCAACTCGGATACGCGGCCCAAGTTCATCAAGCGTCAACTCATCGTGCGCTGATAATACCTCGATGACACGCCCACGGAACTGGCGGCGACTCCCTTCGAAACTCGGTTGCGTCGGCACGTCTGGCGCGGTGAAGTCTCCCGTGGCGTAGGCATCACACCACTCCCGCCACGGACACCCTGCTTCGTCACAGCGTGGCGTCTTCTGACATGCAACACCGCCGAGTTCCATGATTGCGTTATTCCATACGTTTGACTCCCCTTCCGGCAGTAACTCGTCCGCTAAGGCCTGATACGGCGGATTCTCTGTATTGTGGATCTCCGAAAAGGCGCGATACAGCACGCGTTTGACGTTGGTGTCGACGACGGCGTCGCCGTTGTTGAACGCAAACGAGGCGACAGCGTTGGCGGTGTAAGGGCCGACACCCATCAACTCCTGGAGCTCCCCGGGCGTTTCGGGACACTCGCCGTCGTAGTCGTCGACGATCTGGCCGGCGGCTTCGTGGAGATATGTCGCGCGGTTGTTGTAGCCGAGGCTGTGATCGCTCCAAAACGAGACTACGTCGCCGCGGGCGGCGTCGGCCAACGCTTCGGCGGTCGGCCAGCGGTCGAGGAACTCCTTCCATGCGTCGACCACGCGATCCAGTTGGGTCTGTTGGCTCATGATCTCCGAGACAAGGATCGCGTAGGGATCGTCGGTCTCCCGCCACGGATGCTCGCGGTGATCGGCCTCATACCACCCGATCAACTGCCTGCGCATCCCGGCGAGATCATCCGGGCGGGTTGCCACACCCTCGCCGTCGTCGGACTCACGCATTGGTGGGGATCGGTAATCGGTCGGTTTAGGCCTACTGTTCTGGGGGTGCAAGCTGTTGTTGGCTGACCGAAATAATAATGAGGTAGGGGGTATAACGTACTGATTGCAGTGCTACCACCATGCCAGTGGGGTAGCGGGGTCTAAGGGGGGGCAATGTCGCCTTTTCCTTTATGCGATGATCTCCGAGAGTCACAGCTATCTCCTGTAGACAGTACCGGAGCCAACAAGCAGCTGTGTTGGAACACCTGATTGATGACGCTGATGACGGGTGGGAGTTCATCTTGTCGCGACGACGAGCGTTGTTGTAACTGGCAGGAAGAGTGTTGCTTGAAGGAAGGGAAGTCGGGGGAACTTCCACACCTGTTCGGGGGGTAGTCGCCTTGAATAACTCAAGGGACTACCTGAACGATGCTGGCACGAACATAAATATCCACCGCTGAAATTTTCAAATTTGATATCAGATGTATCCGCTCCGGGCTGTCGATCCTGTGAGCCGGTATCCTTTTTTCCGGGCCTCCCGCCCACAGTGGTATGTCCCTCCGCTCGGTCGTCCGCGACCATCCGCTGTGGCTGCTTGCCGGGATCGTCCTGCTGGGGGCGATCGGCTACATCCTCAGCTCATTCATCGGGCTCGTCGTTGTTGGGCTGTTCGTCTACTACGCCGCCCGACCGGTGTACCGCCAGCTGGTGGCTCGGATCGGCCATCCGACCATCGCCGCCGGCCTCTCGATCATCACGCTTGTGTTGCCGATGTTTCTGCTGGTCGGCTACGCGCTGCTCATCGTCTCTCGGGAGCTGCGGCGGCTGACGAACGTCCCCGCGTTCGGTCCCCGACAGCTCGGCATCGATCCCGAAACCTACAGCCGGCTGACCGATCCCTCGTTTCTGTTGTCGCCGGCGGCCCAGGAGCTGCTGACAGGGGCGTTTTCGGGGTCGATCCTCGACTCCGTGGTGTCGGTCGCCGAAACGGCGACAACCCTCGGTGTCATCCTCATCAACCTGCTTGCAGTCGCCGTCTTTGCCTTCTATCTGCTCCGCGATGACGACCGCCTCGCCCGGTGGTTCCACACCACGCTTGACACCCGCGAGACGGTTTTTGCGGCGTTCCTGCGGTCGGTCGACCGCGATCTGAGCAGCATCTTTTTCGGCAATATCCTCAACGCGATCATCACCGGCACCATCGCTGTCATCGCCTACTCGGTGTTGAACGTGTTTGCACCCGCCGGAGCGGCGATCCCGGCGGCCGCCCTCGTTGGCCTGCTTGCCGGTGCAGCGAGTTTGATCCCGATCGTTGGCATGAAGATCATCTACGTGCCGGTCGCCCTCTATATGGCCGTCCGCGGTGTGCTGACCGCCGGCGGCGAGAGTCTGTGGTTTGTTGCGCTCTTTGCTGTCGTCTCGATCGTCGTCGTTGATTCGATCCCGGATTTCCTCCTGCGGCCGTATGTCTCCGGGAAGAACGTCCACATCGGATCGCTCATGCTTGCGTACATTCTTGGGCCGCTGTTTTTCGGCTGGTACGGTCTGTTTCTCATGCCGGCCCTGCTGGTTGTGGTTGTCCAGTTTGCGATGGTCGTCGTCCCATCGCTGGATCTCGGGTCGTCGCCGGCTCCCCACGACACCCAGTCGACGCTCCAGCGGTTCGCTGATACCGGTGTGGCCGAACGATCAGCAACGGAGCAGCCCCCGACATCGGCTTCCGATGATGAATCGGGTGAAACCTGACCGAAAACCAGGGCGTCGTCGACAGGGTTGGGCTACGCTTCGAGATACTGTGCTTCCCACTCGGCGCGGGCATCGATCTCGCGGCTGCCGCGGCGGGTGAGCGTATAGAAGTTCGTCCGCCGGTCGCGTTGGCCCTTCTCGACGAGCCCTTTGTCGACGAGGGTATCGAGGTTCGGATACAGCCGGCCGTGGTGGATCTCCTTTTCGTAGTACGATTCGAGTTCGTCTTTGATCGCAAGGCCATGGGGCTCGTCGAGGCCGGCGATCACGTACAGCAGATCACGCTGAAACCCTGTGAGGTCGTACATGGATACTGTCCGTTTTGCTGTTATTCTTTTATTCAAATAAATATATCGACTCACAACAGCGCGACGCGATATTTCGGGTTTGCTAGCCCTCAGATCGTCAGATCAACACTAGAATGTTATCGTGTTTACTTGTTGGTTCGCTTTTGCGTCGCTGTATGTGACGGCCGATATACGAACGATTCACGCCGCGTTCCGGCGATTCTGTCTTTCAACCAACATGCCGCTGTGCTCCCGAATCCCTTTTTGGCTGCGTCGGCAACACGCGGTATGAAGATCCGCGGGCAGCGCGTCTGTCAGGCCTGTGCCACCGAGTGGTCGTACTACGAGACCGGCAGCGTCGCCTGTCCGAACTGCGGCTCGCTTCGCAGCGTCGGCCGTGATGACGACCGGCAGCTCCACACCGACACGCCGGCCGCGCTGTCGCTTGCACAGTTTCAGGCACAGATCGCCGCGGAGCCGGTCGCGGAGTACGCGGCCGACCTCAAGGCGGTGCTGCGTGAGTACACCCGCAAGCGCGGCTTCATCAACGGCGGCGAGCTCCAACCGCTTGACGATCGCTACCTCACAGCCCGAACGCTGCTGCACACCGTCGATATCCTCGCTCGTCGCCGCGAACCGACCGCCGATGCGGAATTATACCTGTTATCGCTATACGAAACACTGACCGACGATGCTGCTGGCGCAGCAAGCGATGCTGCTGACGCCGAGACAGCAGCTCGCGACGTTGACGGCGGTGACAACGGTGACACCGCTGCCGACACCGAAACGGCTGGTACCGACGCTGTCGACGCTGTCGACGCTGACGACGCTCACAGTACCGAACTGACCGCCGCACAGGTGCCGAGCGAGCTTCGGGAAGCGTGGGGGTTGGCCGCCGCCGACGCCGTCGATGCCTACTGCAGCGATCTCCGCACCTGGCTGGATGCGACACCGGATGCGGCGGCTGCGACGACTCTCAGCCAGCTTCGGGATCACGTCAACCGTCTCAACGCGCTGCAGGGCGATGTCGAGCCGGCGGTCGCCACCGACGTTGTCGAGAGTGCCCGCGCTGTCGGCCGGTATCTCCGGACGGGCGACGATGACGCGCTCACAGCAGCCCGTGATCGACTGCGGCGGTTGGCACAAGCATAACACCCAAACCCCACTCGTTCCTTGCGCTACCCATGCCGGAGCCGTTCGATATCCACGACCACCGCCATCAGATGAAACAGCTCAGAGAAAGCAGCGACACCGGGCTGTACGACAACCGCGACGGTGTCTCCTGTCCGGTCTGTGCGGCCGTCTTTGATCGATTGTTTATCCTCCGCGGCCGCGAACAACAGTTTCCCGAAAATGACGGCGCGCGGTTCTGCCTCTTGAATCAGGACGACGGCGTCTACCTGTTTCGGCACTGACGACTACGGGAGCTCGATCTCGATGTCGTGGTGGTCGCTGGCGGCGGCAACCGTGTTGTACAGCAACATCGCCCGCGTCATCGGGCCGACACCGCCGGGGACGGGCGTGATCGCACCGGCGACGGATTTCGCGCTCTCGTAGTCGACATCGCCGACGAGTTTGTACCCCTTATCGGTGTCGGCGTCGACACGGTTGACGCCCACGTCGATGACGGTCGCCCCCTCCTTGAGCATCGAACCATCGATCAACTCCGGAACACCCGCGGCGGCGATGACGATATCCGCTGTGCTCGTTTTCGCCGCCAGGTCGTCGGTGCGGGAGTGACAGACCGTCGTCGTCGCGTTCCCCTGTGGGGCCTTCTGGATCAGGAGATTCGCAAGGGGTTTGCCGACGATATCCGAGCGGCCGACGACGACGGCATCGGCCCCCTCGGTGTCGATCTCGTAGGCCTCCAGGAGCTTCTGGACGCCGTGGGGGGTACAGGGTTTGAACCGGGCGTCGCCGGCGACAAGGCGGCCGACGTTTTCGGGGTGGAAGCCATCGACATCCTTCGCGGGATCGATCGCGCGGATGACCGCGCGCTTGTCGACGTGGTCGGGCACCGGCAGCTGCACCAAGATCCCGTGTACCTCGGGGTCGTCGTTGAGCCGATCGATGGTTTCGAAGAGTTCCTCGCTTGGGGCGTCGGGCTCGATTTCGACGTGGATCCCGTTGATGCCGACCTCCTCACAGTCCTGCTGTTTCATCGAGACGTAGGTCTCACTGGCGGGATCGTCGCTCATCAGGACGGTCGCCAACCCCGGTGTCACGCCGGCCTCGGTGAGTGTTTCGACACAGCCGCTGATCTCGCTGCGGATCTCGCTGGCGACGGCGTTGCCGTCGATGATCTCGGTCATTAGACGGATGAGGGTCGGGGATCGGCAAAAGGATTCGGAACGCGCTACTTCTCGTCGCCGTGGGCTTCGAGGGTATCTCTGACCAGTGGGAGCCGAGTGTCCGTTGCTGCGGCGATCTCGGCGTACGTCTGTGTCGGGTTGGCCGCCGCGTGCTCGATGATCCGCTGTTGGCTCTCGGAGCGCTCCGCGGTCGACTCCGCGGTGTCGGTTGTTGTTCCCGCGACCACCGCATCTGGATCGTATGTTTCGAGCGTGTCTCTGACCAGCGGGAGCCGGGCCCCGGTCTGCTCGGCGATATCGGCGTAGGTTCGTTCCGTGCTGTCGGCGGCTACTTCAAGGATCGCCCGTTGGGTTGCCGAGAGTTCGTCCCGATCGGCGTCGTCGCTGTCGGCTGTCGAGGCCGCCGTCTTGCCCTCGTGACCGTCCGGGAGTGTCGCGTCCTCCTCGTAGGCGTCGCGGATATCCCGGACTAATCCGACGTGGGTGTCGACGCGGGCGGCGATCGCCTTGTTGGTTGCCTCTGGGTTCCGCAATGCCGCTTCGAGGACAGCCTGTTCGGTTTCGTTGAACGACGCCGAATCGGTTGGTTTCGGGCCACCCGCGCGCCGTCGTGTCGCTCCCCCGGGGCCGTGGGCGGCGATCGTATCACGAACCAGCGGGAGGCGATTGCCGGTTCGCTCGGCGATCTCCGCGTTCGTGAGCGACGGATCTGCTCTCACCAGCTCAAGGATCTCCTCTTGGGCCGACGAGAGCAGCTCTTGATCGAACTCCATCGCTGACTCGCCGGCCGCTGCGTCCGTCGATTCGTCGTCGGGCAGCGTTGCCACCGCCTCGTATTCCTCGCGGATGTCCCGAACCAATCCAACGTGGGTGTTGACGCGCGTTGCGATCTCCCTGTTTGTCGAGTGTGGCTCCCGTAACGCCGCCTCAAGGACAGCCCGTTCGGTGGCGTTGAACGACGCCGAGTCGATCGGTTTGCTGCCGGCTGCCGGCTGATCTTCTCGGGCGTCGATGCTGTCGCCGTGGGCTTCGAGGGTGTCACGAACTGTCGGGACGATATGGCCGGTTTGGTCGGCGATCTCGGCGGCGGTTAGCTCCGGCCGCGCCGCGGCGGTCGCAAGGATCCGCTCCTCATATGGGTCGATCGCCGTCCCAGCTGTGGTGCCGTTAGTCATCGGTCGATCCTCCACCTCGCGGGTGAGTGCGGCGCGGTGCCGGGCGCGCCGTCCGTACTTGCATGACGAGACATATGGGCACTCGGAGCTACACGTTTAATATTGTATTTTTTGTCACTTGACAGGAACGTATCTGTGAAAACAGCGGCACAAAACTATATGACTGAAATTTTGTTTTCTACTGGAGCGCGTTGTGCCGTGTACCGCAGAATATATTCGAACTACTTGTCGATCTTTTGTTTTTTGTTCGGCCAGCTATGCCCGATTTCGCCGACGACAACTCTCGGAAACGCGTTACGTTTAATACAGCCGCCATCGTACGCCCATCTGTCCATCTGGTGTCTCGGTTCTCAGTGCTGAACATGGTGAACCCTATTTCAGACACCAGGTGGGCGGTTCAATCGGCTGGCTCAGCGCGTGATCTTTGACAAACACTCGTTCGTACACGACCGATAGCGGCTGTGATGGCTGTGTTCTCCGACCTGCAGGTTTCGGGAGCGATATTTTTGTCTGTTGGCTGCCGATACGTTGGAATACAGTCCGCCATCTTGATATCAACTATGATATTTTGGGAACTAGGTTTATTACTAACACGCTGATTAGTACAGATACAGCCTGTGAAGCTGTCTAACTGACACACAATCACGGGCTTCAACACTGATAACTGAGACACCACCTCGCCGTCTTTTCCGATACGGTATCGATTCGCGTGTCAGTTCCGACTGCGCTGGTCGCTCGTCACCGTCGTCAGTACCCAAGTCACCAGCGGTCGCATCGCTGGCATCAGCAACTCAGGATCGTTCGTTCGACACACCGTTTTGAGCCGATCAGCGGGCCCTACAGTTTTATCTATCCCGCCTGTTGGGTGCGGTATGATCGGTGAGTCAGCGAATCCGGCGGCTACACAGGAGGTTGTCGTCCTCACAGGGGTTGTCGTCGTGGTCGTCATCATCGCTGTCATCGGATTCCTCTGGATGCTGTCGCGGTAGTCGCCCCGGTGGTGCTTCTCGGTCGGCCAGCGGAGCTGTTGTCTCGATGTGTCGCGGTGCTGCGTGTGTGAGCTGTTGTCCAAGTATAACTAAATACAGGGAGCGTCCTACCGTTGGATATGTCTGCGGGGGCTGATACCACTGAACATGATCCTGACGTGGCCGCCTGTGAGAAGTGCGGTCACCAGATCCCCTTCGAGGAGCTGGTCGAACACCAGATTGTCCCGTCGGCGGCCGGTGGCAGCGACAACCCTGACAACATCGCCATGCTGTGTCGCCACTGCGCGCGGTACGCGCCTGATGACTTCCTTGAGCCCGAGGAGTACGAACCGGTCTTTGCCGACTACGTCGACACCGGCACACGCCCCGAGGTTGATTTCGCGTATTTCGGCGTGATCGCCACCGAAAAGCTGGCGACCGCCTACCGCGATGCAGCAGGCGGGATCACCGGCGAGATGGACGCCGACGAGCTGGTCGAAAGCATCGATCCGATCGTCAACACCGTCCAGAGCCTCCCGGAAGCCGAGGATACCCACAGCCCGGCGTACTACTGGATTCTCTATGCGCGGTTTGCGGAGTACGGCTGTGTCACCGAAGCCGACTCGCTCACCGAGAAGTATATCGACGGCGATCTGACAACCTAAGCTACGTCTCAAACTGATCCAGCGAGGACTGACTGCCTGTTGTCGTCGCTTCCCCGTGTTCGTCGGCGATCGCTGTCGCCCGCTCGCGGCCGCCCGACAGCGACGCTCGTGCGGCGACCGCCGGATCGCCGAGCGCGGCGGCGGCCTCGGCCTGTCGCTCGCTGTACCGTTGTGTGAACTCCTCGCGGGCCGATTCGTACTCGACGACCGGGTACGGATAGGTGTCGCCGATCTCGACGCCACAGGTCTGCTGGATGTGTGGCGGCGTCGACTCCGGCTGATCGAGCTGTGCGGCCGGCAGCGGCTCCAACTCCGGCACCCACCGCCGAATGAAGGCCGCGGCCTGCTCGTGGTCACGAACCTGTTTGCGGGGGTTGTACAGCCGAAGCCCCGGGACGCCAAGCAGCCCACACTGGGACTGCCACTGCGTGTAGTTGATCGCCGCGTCGGCATCGATCAGCTCGCCGTAGAAGTGATCCGCACCGATCTGCCACGGCTGCTGGAGGAGATGGAAGTACGCCGAGGCACACATCGCCCGCATCCGGAAGTTCAGCCAGCCGGTTTCCGCAAGACACCGCATGCTCGCATCGACCATCGGAAACCCTGTCTCGCCGGCTTTCCACGCCGCGACCAACGCGGGATCGTGCCGGTCGCGGTTGAACCCCTCCAAAACAGGGTTGACCGCGGTATCCAGCCAGCCGTGCCAGTCGGCGAGTTTTTGGGTGTAGTGGCGGTTCCAAAACAGCCGCGAGACGAACATCTCGCGTGCGCGAGTCTCCGGGGCGTGCTCGATCACGTACTGATAGACCTGCCGGACGGACAGACAGCCGAAGGCGAGGTACGGCGAGAGGCCGCTGGTGCCCTCTCGGGCTGCCATCGGATCGGAGATGCTCCCCGGGTACGCATCGATATCGTCGACGAACGCCGCCAGCCGCTCCCAGCCGGCCGCGGTGCCACCGGTCGGCACCTGCTGTTTGGTTGGCTCGATATCGTAGGTTTCGTCGATCGCGGGGATCGTTACCCCCGTCGCACAGGAGTCGATCTCGACGGCATCCGGGTTCCAGTCGTGGGGGTCGGCGGTCAGAAACGCCTCGATGTGATCGCTCCAGTCTGCTCGGGTTGGTGCCGATCGCCGGAGGCCGTCGCCGTGGACGAACCGGACGTCGGCTGCGTGGGCGGCTGCCTGATCCCGTCGGCGTCCGTACCGACCGGTCGGCTGTTGGGCGGCGACAACCTGCCAGCCGCGGTCGGCGAACCGCCGACAGATCGCCACCGGATCGCCGTGGGCGTAGCTCAGACCCTCCTCACCGACCCCGCGGTACTGGCCGTCGAGATCCGCCAAACACTCGTGTAAAAACGCGAGTCGGCTATCGCAGGCGAGCCCGTCGGCTCCGTAGAAGGCGGGATCAAAGATGAACAGCGGCAGCAGCCGGTCGGTCTCGACAGCGGCGACGGCGGGGTGGTCGCCGAGCCGAAGCCCGTTTCGGTGCCAGACAACCGTTCCGGTCGTCTCGCTGTCGCGGAGATCGGGGATCGCTGACGACGCGGGGAGCCCGCTCGGAAGCGACCCCTCGGAAGCCATACCCCTTCATGGGTCGCCAGCGACAAAACCCATGCGTCGACCGGTACTTAGACAGAAAGCTCGTTGTCGGCTTGGATCACATCAAGCGAGTCGGCGTCGATGGTGTCGACATCAAGCCAATTAGGTACGTACTCCCGTTTTTCGAAGGTTTCGTGTTCGTCCTCGGTGCCGATCGTACACCACAGCTGAACCTCATCGGGGCCGTGCCAGTCGCCCTGTCGCTGGATCGAAAAGCAGATCTGCTCGCGCCCATCGTAGTCGATGATCGCACCCTTGCGGATCCCGGGGTCGCCGGTGACGATGAGATGTTGCATACCCGGGCTTCGACTGGCTGGCTGTTAATGGCTTCGATGCGGGCGGTTCTTCCTCGCGAGGGATCGTCCACCGTGTCTCGCTAAACGTCGTCCACCTCGTACTCGCCAGACCTCGCCCACCACTGTTCGTCGCCGTCGCCCGCCGTGCTCCCGCTGTCGGGATCGTCATCTTTAGGTCTCGTCTGGCGAAGAGGAGATATGGATCGCTTGCAGCAGTCGCTTCTTGAGGCACCGATCATCGAAAAGGGCGACTACGAGTATTTCGTCCATCCGATCAGCGACGGGGTTCCGATGCTCCGCCCCGAACTGCTGCGGGAGATCGTCATCCGAATCATTCGGAAGGCCGAGATCGAAAACGTCGACAAGATCGTCACGCCCGCCGCCATGGGCATCCACATCTCGACGGCCGTCTCGCTGATGACCGATATCCCGCTTGTCGTCATCCGCAAACGCTCCTACGGGCTTGACGGCGAGGTGTCGCTGTCGAAACAGACCGGCTACTCCGAATCGGAGATGTATATCAACGACGTTGAGCCCGGTGACCGCGTGCTCGTCCTCGACGATGTGCTCTCGACGGGTGGGACGATGGCGGCGATCCTCGACGCGCTCACCGAGATCGGCACCGAGATCGCCGATGTGGTCGCGGTGATCAAGAAGGCCGGCCCGAACGATCTTGATGAGACCGACTACCACGTCAAGACGCTGATCAACGTGACCGTCGAGGACGGCGAGGTCGAGATTACCGATCCGATGGGCGACGACTAAGACGGCGGCGATGCCACCGCCGGCGCGGCGGCTGTTTCGCAACCCTTATTTCCGCAATCCAGAAAGGAAGTAGTAGCCAACGACGGCGTGCCGGAGTAGCTCAGCCTGGCAGAGCGAATCCTTCGTAAGGATTAGGCCGAGGGTTCAATTCCCTCCTCCGGCTTTCGGTTCACTACGTTCTCCTACTGATACACTAACCACCACAAGGCGACGGTGTTTTATCATTAGTTGGTAGCCCAAACAGTGACATTTGATTAGGTTTATCGGCAACAAATTCTGCAATCCGGGGTGCAACATTTGTTTAGGTAACCGATGCGGGACTCTGAAGTACAGCGATTTTGAAAAAGGAGTAACGCTGTGTTACTACCAGAGGTCAAAGCTCATGACGACATGAAGCGTATCGGTGTCTCCACGTTCAGTCACAGAGCCAGTACGTGACTTGTCTAACTCGTTGCCGCAGCCGTGTCACCGGCTTCCGGCTCGAACGGGAGACTGATGACGAGTTGGTCAAACCAGACGACCGGCCGCTTTCGCTGGCCGTCCTCCTCGAAGAAAATGATGCCCAGTTGAGCGAGTTGACTCAGCTCTTCGTGGACGTTCTTCACGTCGCGGTCGACGACGCGGGCGGTCTCGTTGATGCTGGCCGGCTCCTCGTGGCGGATCGCTTCGATGAGATCAAGGACACGCGGTGTCAGCGTTGACATCAGCTCGTCGTAGCTGGAAAACGAGAGCGTCGGCGACGAACCGACTGTCTCTCCGCGGTCGAGTGTCTTGATGCCGTCGGCAACGTCGTCGTGGAACTCGCTGGACGATTTTACCGTCACGATGAGCGTTGATTCGGCGTGCAACTGTTCGCGTTCCATCGGGTGGAGTGGGGGTGTGGAGTTGGTCATTGCTATCACCAGTGGTTGGTTTCACGGCACCTCGAACTCGGCTTTCGGAATCTCGCTCCAGAACTGCTCCCAGAGCTCTCCCATCCCAGGAAACTCGATTATCTCTGGGTCTGGATCCGGCGCGAGATGCAGTTCGTGCCCTTTCGTGGCCTCGTGGGAGTTATCGTATCTGCGAATCGTCCCATCGTTGAGCGTGTGCGGCGGGTTCGGCTCTGTCGCGCCGTAGTGGAGTTTGTACGCCCACCCTGAGGGGTACGCCTCACGGTTTGTCCGCATGCACAGTACACGGACGACAGTTCCGTCAGGGTAGGTTTTCACCTCCTGGACGCCGTCTAACTCCGCGTCGGTCGGCGCGTCCATCCTCCTGTATTGGTACTGTAGCCAATAGCATAAATTCATTGGTTAATAGACCAATACACATTTTCGCTGTTCTCGTGACAACGCTATTACAGCAGCTGACGCGCGAATACGCAGGATTAAGCCCCCTGCGCACGTTAGAACCCATGACCACCCACATGGTGGAACCCGAACCACTCTCGATTCTCGTCGTTGACGATAGTGAGTTCTTTGCCAACCTGGTCGCCGAGACACTCAGCGAAGAACACGGGATGGCAACGACCGCCGTCACCGATCCCCGGGAGGCGGTGTCTATCGCCGCCGAGGGAGCCGTCGACTGTCTCGTGAGCGACTACCAGATGCCGGATCTCACCGGCTTGGAGCTGTATGACGCCATCGTCGACAAGACTGACGTGCCGTTTATTCTGGTCACCAGCGAGGGCGATGAGACGGTCGCCAGCCGCGCGATCCGCAAGGGTGTCGACGAGTATATCCTCAAACAGGACATCAACGAGGCCGACGCGCTCGAACTGCTCGCCAACCGCATCGACAACGTTGTCGATCGACACCGCACCCAGCAGAAATACGAGCGACTCGTCGACAACGCCCCCGACGAGATCAGTCAGATCCGCTTGGATGGGACGATTCTGGCCGCCAACGAGACGATGGCGCGGGCGTTCAACACCACCACCGACGAGCTTGTCGGCCAGCAGCTGTCGTCGATCCTCCCCGAAGATGTTGCTGACAATCGTCTGACACAGGGCCGCCGGGCACGCACCGCCGGTAGCGTCGTCACCTTTCAGGACAGCATCGGTCTCCGCCATTTTCACAACATCGTCGTTCCGCTGGCGACCGGCAGCGAGACGGACTCCGTTCAGATCGTCACCCGGGAGATCACGCTTCAGAAACACAACGAAGAGCAGCTGCGCCGCAAAAAAGAGGAGCTCACCTTCATCAACCGGATCGTCAGCCACGACATCAAAAACGATGTCAGCGTCATCTCCGGCTGGGCGGGCGTGCTCCCCGAGCACACCGACCCGGAAGCCATCGAGATGGTTGACCGGATCAGAGAAACGAGCAACCATATCGCGGAACTCGCCCAGATCGCCAAGGATTTCGTGGACTCAATCGAGGGAACGACCACCGTTGATCTCGAAGCGATCGATCTCGGCGGGATCGTCGACACTGAAGTCAGCAAACTCCGCTCAAAACACGACGACGTAACGATCACCGTCGGCGACGATATCGACGCCGTCGTTCGGGCAAACGAACTGTTGTCGTCGGTGATCGGCAACCTCCTCACAAACGCCATCCGACACAACGACACCGGTGCCCCTGCGATCGAGATCACTGCCGAACAGACGGCGACAACGGTCGTCCTCCGGATCGCCGACAACGGGCCGGGCGTCCCCGACAGCGAAAAGGAGGCTGTCTTCGAGAAGGGTCGCAAGGGTGCCGAGAGCCCGGGGTCGGGGATCGGGCTGTATCTCGTCTCGAAGCTGGTCGATCAGTACAACGGCGAGATCTGGGTCGCGGACAACGAGCCAACCGGGGCGGTGTTCGCCGTCGAACTCCAGATCTACGACCCGAATATCGACTAATCCGCTGGCGACCGCCACACCACCTCAAAACAGGCTATCGGTCGTTACAGCCCCAACAACACTGAAGACGGCAGCAATACTGATCGCTCGGATGGTGACTGCTGTGCGGGCCGCTGGCTCAAGATCACTCAGGAAGACAGCCGGCGCGGTGATAGCGACCGCGAGCGCGCCGACAGAGCCGAAGGCGACGATCAGCACCGAGATGAAGCGAACCGGGATGCCAGCGACCGCCGCCTCCCGCCGTGGATCGCGGTCGTTGTCCGCGCCGTACAACCCCCCGTAACCGATCGCCATCACGGCACCGACGAGGACGACGCTGTGTAGCGGCGTCATATTGCGGGCGAGCGACCACACCTCCTCGGTAACGACGAACGGCCCGGCCAGCAGAAACCCGCCGACGATCTGTTGGGCGGTGTCGGCGAGCTTGTGTTTTCGTCATTTGTTCATACCCACTCTTTGGCATGCTGGGTGGAAGAGCTACCGGCTGGTAGCGTGGTGGCATCTGTCGACACTCACCGTCGACTGGACGCATGTTTCACCCACTCTGCGTGATCTGGCGCGGTGTTCCGACAGAAACCTAGGCGAATCGTGCACAATCGTTATATAGCTGGCGACAAAGTATGCGACATGGCAACAGCTACCAATCCCGTTGAGCCAAACCGGTGTCCGTTCTGTGAGCGACCGATCGGCTCCGCCGGGGCCGGGTTCATGGAGCACATCGAGTCGCACCCCGACTGCAACGAGGCTTTTGAGCTGTGGCGTGAGCGTGTTGACGGCGACATGCCGGGTGGGTGGGCCGGCTGAGGCGGTTGTCTGCGGCGGCCATACAGCGCGGACAGCACCATCGGTTAGTAGGCCGGAACGGGTAGCAAGGGTTTTTCCTATCGGTCTCATAGGAGCGAACAGATGAATCAGTACGCAGTCGGTCGCCGGTTTGGAGGGCAGCGATGAGAGGTAACGACCAGCAGGCGTACGACCGCGGCACGTCGCTGTTTTCGCCGGACGGTCGCATCTATCAGGTCGAGTACGCCCGGGAGGCCGTCTCCCGTGGCGCGCCAAGCGTCGGCATCCGGACGGCCGACGGCGTTGTGCTGGCCGCACAGAGCCGCGCTGGCTCGTCGCTGATGGAATCCGAGAGCATCGAAAAGCTACATAAGATCGACGACCACGTCGGTGCGGCCTCCGCGGGCCACGTCGCCGACGCCCGTCAGCTGATCGACTTCGCCCGTCGACAGGGCCAAGTCAGCCAGCTCCGCTACGGCGAGCCGATTGACGTGGAAGCACTCACGAAGGAACTCACCGACCACATTCAGGAGAACACTCAGCGCGGCGGCACCCGGCCGTACGGGGCAGCCCTGCTCATCGGGGGGATCGAAAACGGCGAGCCACGACTGTTCGCGGCCGACCCCTCGGGAACACCCAACGAGTGGAAGGCGACGGTCATCGGCGGCTCCGGCGCGGACATCCAGGAGTTCCTCGAAGAGGAGTGGGACGAGGATATCAGCCACGACGACGGCCTCGCGCTGGCGGTGCGCGCGCTCCGCGTCGCGACCGACGAACTCGGCCCGACGGAGGTCAGCATTTCTACCCTCACCGACGATGACGGCTTCAGGTCGCTGACCGTCGAGGAAATCGAGGCTGTCTTCGACGACGCCGACATCGACCTCGACGCCGACACGGACGACGAGTAAGGGGGCGGATCACGCGGCCGCCGCCGCTATCGCCGCCAGCGAATATTTTGTGGAACCGACGGATTTTCTATTCGGCATGCTGTTCGACCGACATGCACCCCCCGGAGTCGGCAACGGTCGAACACCTATGTATTTATCCGATCAAATCACTTGACGCCCGGCCAGTCGAACGTGTCGGGATCGTCACCAACGGCGGTCTCGCCGGCGACCGCGAGTACGCGCTGTTCGACGGCGACGACGATTACGTCAACGGAAAAAACGACCCGCAGATCCATCCCATCCGTGCGACCTACGACGGCGAGACTGTGCACGCGGAGACGGTCACATTGTCGACGCCGGAGCAGGCCTCACGTCAGTTCGACCTCACCGGTGCCGACAGCGACTCATCGGGCTCTCTCACCGACTGGCTCGGCGAGTGGTTCGGCTACCCCGTCACCCTCGACCGTAACCGCGCGGGCGGCTTTCCCGACGACACCACCGCCTCGGGGCCGACGATCATCAGCGAGGCGACTATCGACACTGTCGCCGGCTGGTTCGACGGCGTCGAACCCGACGAAATGCGTCGTCGCCTCCGACCGAATATCGTCATCAGCGGCGTGCCGGCGTTCTGGGAGGATCAGCTCTTTGCCGACCGCGACAGCCGCGTTCGGTTCTCGATTGGCGACGTTGAATTTGTCGGCGTCAACCCCTGTCAGCGGTGTGTTGTTCCGAGCCGCGATCCCGACACCGGCGAGGAAATCGAGGGCTTCAACGAAACGTTCATCGGGCAACGGCGGGCGACGATGCCCGACTGGAGTGGTAGCGACTGGTTCGACCACGACTTCCGGCTGATGGTCAACACCGCGGTTCCCGAGGCAAGTTGGGGCGACTCAATCGCCGTCGGCGACGAGTTGACCGTCGGCGAGACGGTGCCAGCCGACGAGACGCCGGTGCCGGCCGAGTAGCGCGAGGGCCGCCGCTGCTCACCACGTTCGGAACGAGAAATCGAGACTCGGAGCCGAGTGCGTCAGCGAGCCCATCGAGATGATGTCGACGCCGGTGGCGGCGTAGTCGGCCACGTCGTCGAGGCTGATGCCGCCGCTGGCTTCGGTCAGCACATCGGCAGCGTTGTCACCGAGCGCGTTGACAGCGGCTTCGGTCTCGGCCGGCGTCATGTTGTCCAACAGGACGATGTCGGCACCCGCTGTGGCTGCACGGCGGGCCTGATCGGCTGACTCGGCTTCGACTTCGAGCTTCGTCGCAAACGAGGCCCGCTCGCGGAACCGCTCGATGGCGGCTTCGAGCCCCAGCTCGGCGATATGGTTGTCCTTGATCATCACCATATGTGAGAGGTTGAGCCGGTGGCTGTCGCCGCCGCCAGCGACGACCGCGCGTTTCTCGATGCCGCGCAAGCCAGGCGTCGTCTTTCGCGTGCCGGCGATCCGTACGTTGTCGGCGACTTCGCTCGCACGGTCGACGGCTTCCCTAGTCTTTGAGGCGACGCCCGAGGCGTGGCCCGCGAGGTTGACCGCGACGCGTTCGGCCCGGAGCGTCTCGCGGGCGGGGCCGTTCGTCGTGAGCACGGTTTCGCCCACGTCGACGGCGTCGCCGTCGACGGCCTCACGGTCGGCGTCGACGCCGAGGTGGTCGAAGACGGCTCCGGCCGCGTCGATGCCGGCGGCGACGCCTGACGCCTTGGCGACGAGTCGGCCATGCGTCTCGCCGTCTACGTCGTTTGTCACGTCGTGGTGACCGATATCCTCTTGCAGCCACCGGTCGATCTGATCGGCCGTGAGCATCAGTCTCCGTTTGTCGCTGCTACCGCCGATTCGGTTTCGTGCTCCTCGACGAGATAGTGACAGCCGACGCTCTCGCTGTTCTCGGCGGCCGCGTTGGCGATCAGGATCGCGACGACCGTCGCGTTGCGGAGTTCATAGAGGCTGCGGGAGGTTCGCGTCCGGGTGTAGGCGTCGACCTCGCCTTTGAGTCGGCGGAGGATACCACGCGCGCTGTCGATCCCGCCGCTCGTTCGCCGGAGGCCGAGTTCGTCGCTGACGACGCGCTGCAAGCGATTGAATTTCTCGCCGGCAAAGCGGTCGGGCAGGGCGGGGTCGCTGTTCTGGAGCCGCTGGTACTCGATGGCTTCGGGCTCGAAGCCCGCCGCATCGCGGCCAGCACGCAGCCCCCAGACGAGGCCTTCCAGCAGACTTGTCGAGGCCAGTCGGTTCGCACCGTGGACGCCGGTTCGGGCGCATTCGCCGGCGGCATAGAGGCGGTCGAGGCTTGCCCGCCCCCGGTCGTCGACGGTGACGCCGCCACAGAGGAAGTGCTCGCAGGGCGCGACCGGAATCCCATCGGCGGGATCGATCCCGTGGTCGGCGCACTTCTCGGCCAGATTGGGAAACGCCTCGTTGAACGGTTCGGCTAGCGGACGCACGTCGAGCGTCACGCCGCCGGTCGCGTCGATCTCGTCTTGGACGGCGCGGGCGACGACATCCCGCGGCGCGAGTTCGGCGTCGGCGTGGTACTCCGGCATGAACCGCTCGCCGTCGGCATTACGCAAGAGGGCTCCCTCGCCGCGAACTGCCTCACTCAGCAGGAATGGTTCCTCGACATCGGCCGCGGTCGGGTGGAACTGGACGTACTCCATGTCCTCGACCTCGGCGCCGGCGAGAAACGCCATGGCGATCCCGTCGCCCGTCGAGCCCGGCGGGTTGGTTGATTGCTCGAAGCAGTCGCCGATGCCACCTGTCGCAAGGATCGTCGCGCCGGCAAAAACGGGCTCGCCGTCGGGGTCGGTATCGAGCAGCGCGCCGTGGACGCGGCCCTCGTGGCGCAGGAGTTCCAGGGCGGCTGTCGATTCGAGGATCTCGACATTGTCGACACTGCCGAGATACGAGAGAAACGGCCGGAGGACGTGCTGGCCGGTTGCGGCATCGACATGGAGGATGCGATCCTCGGAGTGGGCGGCCTCCTGTGCGAAGTCGTACTCGTCGTCGAGGGTGTCGAACTCGACGCCGAGCGTCTCGATCAGCACGTCGCGGACGGCGTCGGCGGCGTTCTCGACGAGCACGTCGACCGCCTCGGGGTCGGCGACGCCCGCGCTGGCGTCAATGATGTCGGCTTTCAGCGAGTCGGGGTCGCCACGGGTGGTAGCGATGCCGCCCTGGGCCCAGTCGGAGGCGGCGTCTTCGGGTTCGCTGGCCTTCGTGACCAGCAGTACCTCTTCGCCTTCGCGCGCGGCGGCGAGAGCGGCTGCACAGCCGGCGATCCCGGAGCCGACGACGAGCACGTCGGCGGTGCGGGCGGCGTCTGCTGTTGGTGTGTTCGGTGTCATCTTAGAGCTCCAGCATGCGGTCGAGGGCGACACCGGCGAGTTCCTTCTCTTCGGGGGCGACCTCAACGACGTTGTGCTCCCGTCCCGCCGCTAATTCTTCGAGCACCCACGTCAGGTAGTTGGGATCGATCTGGCGCATCGCGTCGCAGTCCATACACGCGTCGCCACAGAGTGGCACCACGTTCACGTCGTCGTGCCAGCGGTCGAGATGGTTGGCGAGGTGGATTTCGGTGCCGATTGCCCACGTCTCACCGGTGTCGGCCGCCTCGACGACTTCGGTGATCGTCGCTGTGCTGCCGACAACGTCGGCGGCTTCGACGACTTCGCGGCGACACTCGGGGTGGACGACGACGTTGGCGTCGGGGTGTCGCTCGCGCACGTCGGCGATGTGGTCGGCGGTAAAGCGTTCGTGAACCTGGCAGTAGCCGTCCCAGAGCACGATTTCGCTCTCTTCGAGTTCGTCGGCATCCTTCGCTTCTGGATCCCACGGGTTCCACTCGGCGATGGAATCCTCCATGCCGAGGCGGTGGGCGGTGTTCTCGCCGAGGTGTTTGTCGGGGAGGAACAGCACTTTGTCGCCGCGCTCGAAGGCCCACTCGAAGGCCTTGTGGGCGTTCGAGGAGGTACAGACCAGCCCGCCCTGTTCGGCACAGAAGGCCTTCAGGTCGGCATACGAGTTCATATAGGTGATCGGGATGATTTCACTCTCTGGGTCGGCGCTGGTGATCTGTTCCCAGGCGGCATCGACCTGCAGGGCCTCGGCCATGCCGGCCATCGGACAGGAGGCTTCCATACAGGGGAGGATGACCGTCTGGTCGTCGTCGGTGATGATGTCGGCGGATTCGGCCATGAACGTCACGCCGCCGAAGATCACGTACTCGGCGTCGGCCTCGGCGGCGTGTTTGCTCAGGGCGTAGGAATCACCGATAAAATCGGCGTGCTCGACGATCTCGCGTCGCTGGTAGTTGTGGCCGAGTATCACTACGTCGTCGCCGAGTTCGTCGAGTGCGGCTTCGATCCGGGGTTTGCGTTCGGCTTCGGTGAGGTCGCGGTGGCTCGCCGGCAGCTGTTCGAGATTGTCGTATTTAAAAAGGCTCAGCTCCGTGTCGAACGTCGCTGTTTCCATGTTGGCCATAGGTCAGGTTCGTTGGGTATCTGTACCACGTCACCTGTATTGAAGAGGTTTTCTATTCAATACGCAACTCCGGGTGTAGATATTCGTATAACATTGCCAACGGTGATTTCCCATCCACGAACGCGGTGATCGTCACACAGTCATTCGGCAGGCTGTCACATGGGGCGGTCGAAGCGCAACTGTTTTGATACCAACCCGGCTACAGTCGGATGCATTCAGCCGAATGCGACCTGCTCTGGTGGTGTAGTCCGGCCAATCATATCACCCTCTCACGGTGATGACCAGGGTTCAAATCCCTGCCGGAGCATTTCTTCAGTTGTCCACTCTTCTTGGTAAACGCTCAGTCCGATACGAACGTCTTGACAACGCTCTCATCCGATTGTATCTGGATGTTTCATCTCGATAATCAGAACACTTAGGTGCATTTCGCGTGGTAATCTGGTAACTACACGCAGTACGCCACACAACCGGGCAGTACAGCCAACACACGGGCACCGGGCACCCGTTCACGCGAGTGCTCACGACACAGCAGCCGGGCCAATCCACAACAGACAGACACATGAGCCACCCAGTAATCTCACGTATCGCGGAGCAAACCGGGGCAACGCCGGTCGCAACGGAGCACCTCTTCGGTGAGATCAGACAGGTTAGCTTTGCTGCCGACACGGAGTACGCGGCGATCGTGGCGGCCGCTGCGACCGTTGATGCCGAGACCAGCAGCGATATCAGGGTGTGGGGCTGTGGGTACTCGATCGATGGCTGTCCGCGCGTTGCGATCCAGCGGTTCGAATCCGCTGAGCCGCCGGACGACGATGGATACGACCGCGACCGTGAGTACAAGCTTCTCCGCGCGCGGGGCACAGCCGCACGGGGGTCGGTCACCGCGCGGCCAGGCGCGTCAAATACAACCGTCGAGAAGTAGTTCCCCTCATCGCTCGGCGTGTTTTCGCGTGTAGTCGGCTGGATCGCTGACCCGCGTGTATTCGACGGTCTCTTCCAGATGGTCGGTTGCTGTCTTGTGTGTGATCTGGTCTCGGATGTGGTCGGCGCGTTGCAGTGCCGGGGAGTCGAAGTCGGCTGTTTTGATGACCGCTTCCAGCCGATCGATAATAACAGGCTCATCGTAGCTGACGAGCTGTGCGACCGCAATGTTGGCCGTTTTCGTGTCGTCATCACCGATCGCTTCGATCAACGCGGTGAGGCAGTCGGTGTGTTCGGCTGGATCGATCAGCTCTCCGAGCAGCCAGACCCCGTTGCGGCGGCGTTGCCGGGAGTCGGCCGTCACGACCGGCCGGAGTTTGGGGACGATGTCGTGGGACGAATACTGCTGGAGATGGGTTCCAACCGTCATCCGGACGGTATGGCTGTCGTCGGCCGGGGCGTTGACCAGCAGATCCACGATCGATCGAACCGCCCGCTCCTGTAGCTCCGGTACATCGGTGGTGAGTGCCCACAGCAGCAGCCCAAAGACGCGCAGCGAGCCAACAGTTCCGATCTCGTCGAGGATGGCGTGTTGTACCTGCGGCTCAGCCGTCTTTGCCAGCGGCATGACCGCGGCGAGTGCATCGTCGGTGCCGATCCGAATGAGGCAGGTGGCCGCGGCCGTCCGAACCTCGACAGCGTCGCTGTCGAGACACCGGATCGCGGCGTCAACACAGCGTGGGTCACCGAGCCGACCACACTCAATGAGCGCCCGCACCTGAACGCGTGGATCGTGATCGGCACAGGCCGCCGCAAGCTTTGGCACGATCCGGTCGCTGCCAACGTGTCCGAGTCCAGCGATGCCGACCAGCCGAAGTTCGACGTGGTCGCTCTCAAGCCACTCGCCGTACACCAGCGGCGGTGGGGTTGCTGGTGTCGGCGCGTCGGGGGATTCGATTCGTGTAACGACCGTATCGACCGCCCGCTCGTCGAGATATATGAGCGTTTCAACGATCGTTGCCCGGACGCTGTCGTCGGCTTCGGTGATCGCGGCGGTGTAGAGCTGTGCTGTCAGCTCGGCCGTCTCCCCCTCGCGGATCGATTCAGCTGACTGTGCCAGAATGTTCGCTGCCTTCTGTCGAACAGCAAGCGGTTCGTTGCTCCCAAGGTATGTTGCCAATCGCGTAAACTGCCCACTACTCGCTATCGAATGGAGAAACCCGGTCTCGGTGGGCCGGCGATCGGGCGACATGGATGCTGTATCACACAACTACTGTCGTTCACCTATATTTTGTTCTATACTGTTTATTTGTCAGTGGATTATGTTGTCGTAACTCATCGATAGCTGTCATATTATTGTTTATTGTCCAACAGTATTCGCGGTCGATACTGTAGCAGAGACGCATCGACAGGCGGACGGCTGTCGTCGTCGATGGCTGTCATCGATGATGGTTTTCAGTTGGTGGTTGCTATCGCTCGCTCTGTCTCCTCCGTCTCCTCACCTGTTTGCGGCAGGAACTCGCTGAGTGTAGCTTCAGACTTAGACTGTCTAGTTTAACCTCTCTGGGAGCATATCTACAGGAATGAGCCGGAAACAGC
>NZ_JABEBY010000018.1:0-66820 GCF_046719765.1 Halonotius sp. F2-221B | reverse complement strand
CAGAGTGCCTCGACGCTGGCGGCGTCGAGGCTCTCGACAATGCCTTCCAGAAGAACCGATTCGATGTTCTGGTCAGTAATGAACTCGGCAAGTGTGGCCAGCGGTATCGTTTTGTCGTCGTCGATACTTACGGTCAACCGCACGTCGATTGTGGCGTGCATGGGACACCTCTTGGAGTGGACACCAGAGGCGTCCCTTTCCTCAAGGGAGACAGTTGCTACTGAACTCTAGAGGACTTTGCAACACGACCGATTAATTGAGAGGATGCCGTCCACAAGAGGAATATTATGTAGATTGGAACAGAACCGTATAACAACTTTTTCTTGTTATTTACCAAACTTTCAGATAATTTTTCGTAATGACCTACTTTATTGCTAAGTTCGTCACTATCTTTCCTGATTCGTGTCCAAACAGCAGGGTCAAGACTCAGACTCTCAATATTGTCTGTGTTATTGATCATTCTGGTTGTCCTACCTTCGTTTACCCACTCAGCCCTGCAGTTTCCACATCTGGTGTATTCAAATTCAACATCAATCTTGTCGTTGGAATATGTCTCATGTTCGGTGTCGTTTTCACACAACGGGCAGACTTCTATAGGATCGGCACCTATGTCACTCCAATGGACTATTCCATCTATTTTAACCAGCGTTTCATATATTTCAGAATTAAGGGATTCATTGAACGACGAGATTGATTCAGCCAACTTTATATCTGAAATTTCGTCATTGAGGAACTGTAGATCATAGTAGTCGGATTCACTGAATGAATTGGTATTTGCCATATCGTGTACCAAATCAACGTACTCTTGCATATCAGAAAGAAGATCGTCAACAACACCAATGAAGCTAGACAGTTCTTCTGTTGTTGAGGAATCAAACTCAGAGGTATCTATTCCCCGCAATGACTCAATTTTATCTTGAAAGTCATTGAGGATAGACAATGCTTTGTCTCTTTGATCTCGGTATCGTCGTTCGACACGTTCAGGAACGTCATCATCTAATTCCTGACAAGCACCTGCATACTCTACCAGCTCACCACTAATTTCTGCAAAATCAGTGAACCTCTCTTCAATCTCCGCTATTGTATTCAGACACTCAACATACTCGGAGACAGCGTAAGGAAAAGTATCAATTTCAATGGGAAGATCCGTTTGGCCAGTTGATTGATTTTCGTCCACCGGCCGTGCCATGCTATCCCCGTGAATAGCGTTATGACACTCCTTGCAGATGGTTTTGAGATTGCTTTTCTTGTGAGTCCCACCCCTGCTCTTGGGAACGATATGGTGGGCGTGTAGCTCTGCATTTCCTTTCCGCCCGCCTTTGACACCACAGTTTTGACAAGTGTAGTCATCACGTTGGTACACTTCCTTGCGACGACTGTCCCAATCGGGAGGGTAGCCTTCGGAACTCATCTGTAGAGATAGTTGTACAATGGGTTGACAAGGTTTTCAAACCAACGACAGATTGGCTCATATCAAATATCTCTAACTTTAGTCGTGACTAACTGTTGCGTAGAACCTCTGTATCGGTCACTCCGAACACCCCCACATCAAACTTCAGACATTTTTCACCAGATTAGGCAAGAGCCACATTGAATTCCCATGGGTTCGAATACTCGGTCATGTCCGACACGTATCTTGTTGAACTCAAGGATACTGTCTTCCAAGATACGCCGTTAACCGAGGAGGAATTCAGCGATGACCGACAAATCGAATTTTCCTCAGAGGCTGACGCTGAAGCGTGGGTATCTGACAAGAACAAGCTCCACGACAATTTAGGTGAGCTCACACTCCACGACGCTCATCCGAACGATACCTCCGATGTTGAGGCATACGTCGTGTTCCAGCCCAAGGGCCGATGGGTGCCAGACTCAGACGCCTAACACCTACCCTGAATAGGCACACACTCCGACCCGTGGGGAGTTTACGACTGGTAGGAACATTTCTGGCTCACATTCGTGGTCAGTTTGACAGTCATCGCAAAGCCAACCATCCTCAGCGTGTCTGTGCCTGCTACAGACTCCGGTCGCCTCGGCACCGCAGACTCCACACTGGATATCCGGCATATCGTTGCGTGCTAACAGTCGAACCGGCATATCACCATATTCCGCAGTGACCCCGAACCCGCAGTGGTGATCGTCGCGCTCGACGACGCGGAGCGTCAGTTCTGTAGTTGACCCGAAATCATACTCGTGGGTGAACTCAGTATCCGAATCAAGCACCGACCCCACCTCATAATCCATGTCTCGCTCATTCAATCCACTCGTCGGCCGGGCAGCAAACCGGGTTCCGCCGATAATGAACGCGCTCAGATGTCCACAGCACTCCAGCCACATGTGCCGGAGGAATTGATCGAGTGTTTGGAGTGTCGTGTCTCCAGCGACCTCAAAGTGAACCCAGAAATCCGACTGGTAGGCACCTTCCACCCGCAGATGGAACGTATCTTGCTCGCTCTGGTAGTAGTCACTACGACATGCTCGCAAGTGGTTGCTCATTCCTTGTTTCGTGTACTCCTCTTCACAGAGAGTACACATACCGTCAGTAGCCATAGTTAGTTCAACACATACCAACAAAATAAGCCATCGCCGATTAGCTCTGCGTGATGCTGATAAAGTCAAGCACGAACTCTTGGGGCAACAATCCCCCATGATAGAATCTCGCGTCACCGACACCCTGCTTACTGAACCGCTTGAGTGGGCTCGCAAGTATTCTAACCTCCGAATCCAAGTACCCTAACCGCGCACTGTCATCGAGTAAGACGCCAGGAGCATCCTCAGCTAGACCTTCGCCAGATATCCACCGGCGACCAGAGTCAGTCGTCTCGCTTGGCCGTGAAATCTTCTCGGGGGTGACTGCCTCGGGTAACAGCACGAAGCCGTGATCGGTCAGAATATATGCCTGATCCCATTCTCCTTGTTCGATTTTCTCGCCGATGAATTCGGCCAGGGAATCGACTCGCTGGGCGAGCAGTCTCTCAAGGTCGCTCAACTCTTTCTCGCCGATGTTGTCGAGATCGTTTTTGAAATACGCGACTCGTGTTGATTGCCACCCATCGTCTTCATCACGAGTGACTGTCCAGCCATCCCCGTCTAACAGCGATTCTCGGCGGTTGGTTGTGACACGACGGTTGTTGCGGCGGGGCTGTAACTCGCCATCGACCAGGGAGACATCGAACATCTGGATCTCTCCTGGTGTGAGTGCAGCCTTTCCAAACTCGGTCTCTGAGGGCAGTGTGCCGAGCCAGACCTCCTCATCGATAGCGAACTCAGGTGCGTCAGCTGGGAGTGTCGCCACGTACTCACGCAACTCGTCTGCGAGTCGCCGAGCAAGATCAAGTCGGAGTGCGTCGATGACGAATATAGCGACTGTCTGTCCGCTTTCGAGTCCATCTGACTCCTTGGTGAAGAACTGATAGGAGTGTTTTTCTTCGACAAACGGCGCACCATCCTCAACGGTCTCTGTGACGAGGTCACCGAGGTCTTCGAGGTAGGCGACGTAGTCTGACTGGAGTTGTGTACGGAGTTCTCCGAGCGTGTCAACAGCGGGGTGACTGCCGGGGAGCTCTGATTCTGGTTCACCAGCGACAACGAGATTGAGCACTGCGTCGTCAATCTGCCATGTGCCGTCGTCGGGATCAGCATACAGCGAGACAACATCATCGGTAGATCGCTCATTCCACGTATCGAGTTGGTGTGCGAGACGAGCGACTTCGGCAGCCTGTTCCCACGTTTGTGTCCACGGGCTCTTTGGGCCGTAGCCGCCTCGATATGTGCCACGGTAGTCTTCACTTCCCAGTAGAGCATCATGCCGTTGTTCGGCGTGTGTGAGGCACTCTTCGTAGTCACCGGCGTCGAATGCTGTGTGCCATTTCTCCCAGAGGCGACGTTCGAGTGCGGCATCGACGATGCAATCTGCAAGTTCCCATGGCTCATCGATGTCTTTGATGATATCAGGCCAGACTGTATCGCCGAGGAAGCGGTCGGCGAGCAGCCCAGCGGAGGTCGTGTTGTTCAACAACGATTTGAGTTCGGGGAGATCGTGATCACCGGCTGTCTCAGTACGGTACTTACTCGGGAAGGCTTCAGCATCGGCACCGGCGTGAATTAGCCATTCGGCGACCGCCCACCGGCGTGTCGCTTCGACGATGCCTACTGGTTCGTCTTCGTTGGCGACTGCATCGACACCTTCGCTCGTCAGTAAGTCCTGCATCTGTTCGATGGTGCCGGGATCGTCTTTGATGTCACCCCATCCGTTCTCTAAAATGAATGCTACTGGGTCAGTATAGCCGCCAGTGACGATTTGTGTACGCAACTGTTCGAGCGTGGGGAGTTGTCCACCGGTGAGTTTGTCGTGGAGAATCCGGGCGATCTCGCGTCGCTTGGTCGGGTCATCTGTCTGTGTCGTGGCTTTCAGTTCCCACGCATCGAGCTGTCCTCGTTCGAAGGCATGGACGGTGAGGTCTTCGATACTCATCTCCACCTCGCCCCCGGTGTGCTTGATATCGCGGAACCAGTCGTAATCTCCCTCAGTCTCTTCGGGTTCTTTGACGTGTGGAACGTACCAGACCTGTTCGCCATCGACTGCGTCTGCACGGAGTTGTAGTGGCGTCTCCTCGGCTATTTTGAGCTGCACGCCGAGTTCTTCACAGGCTTGCTCGATGATATCCTCAAGGTAGTTGCCATCGTCCCACCAGAGCACAACCGGGTCTGATGACTCTGCTTGGTCGAATTCGCTTCGGATAGTATCTTTTGCGGCATCGGGGAGGGTCTGCGTTGCTTGCATATTTTAGAGCACCTTGTCTTCGACTATCTCTGGGACGATATCCTTCTCAGCGAGCGGTGTTATGTTAATTGCGACACCATGCTTGTGGACAGGCTGGTAGCCTGTTGTTGTCACTTCTGAGAGCGCGCGCTCTTCCCAGTCAGAGGGTATTTGATTGTCAATAGTCTGGCAGTCATCCTCTATCTCCTCGGCAAGTGCTTTGAATTCCGCAATCGGTGGCAGTTCAGCGATATCATCGATATCTTCGCTTTCCGCGATTTCTTTGAGATACTCCTCGCTTATTGTAGATTCATCGTCGATACCAGTAGCGAGCGAACCGAGCATTTTCTCCTCCTCTTTGAGATTATCGGCGGGCGTACCATCTTCATTGAGAAGGTAGTCTCCCTCACGCTCAAAGTAGTAAGTCATGAAGAGAATACCTGTACTGGAGTAGTGATCTGAACCCTTGAGTCGCCAGTTGAAGTAGTCGAATAGATCAGCGAGATGCGCTTCGACAGGCTCGCCGCTGGGCTTAGCGTACTCCTCGCAGGCGCGTTCGAGTTCTTCAAGAGCATCAATCCACTCGTCGCGCCACTTATCGACCTTGTCCCAGAAGCCATCAGAGAAGGTGTCTTGGAACCACTCCTCACTTTTCATTTTGCGTAGTTCAACCAGCGTTTCGATCCGTTCGGCGGTTTCTTCCCGGAATGTGGCGACCTTAGGGGCCATCTCGTTGATGTGTTCCCGATTTCCATCGTCGAACTCCCGCTCGCTGGTGGAACCAAGGCTCTGCATCACTTCTTCGAGTTCGGCGATTTGTTCGAGGGCACTCGAACAGAACTCGAACTCGTCTGTTGCTTCGGCACGTTTGCTCGTTGAGAGCGACTCGTCGTTCCGTTGCTGGTTTGCTGCTGACCGACGCTCGCGGAGTTCGGCTTTCTTCGGTTCTATATACTGGTTGCTTAGGCGGTCGAACAGGCTTGCGTCGAGTTGGTGGTAATCAACGAAGCAGGCGAAACCCTCGCCTTTCGCGTCGGCGAGAAGTCGTTCCGTGCTGAGTTTCCAGATGATGGGTGTGTTCTCCATCGTATCGACGTGGTAGGTGAAGAGGTCGTCTTTGATGAACGACCGGAGGTTGGGGTACGCCTCGTCGTCGGCGGACTCGGTGCCGAGAATTTCGTCGACCTCGATCAGTCGGTCGTCGGCATGCTCGCCGTAGGCGTCTTCGAATCGCTCGACGATTCGGTCGAGCATATTGGGTTGACCGTCTGTGCCTTCGAGTGAGATGATGCCGTCCGACTCCTCGCGGACGGCCTCCATCGCAACGTGGTGGACGAGGTCTTTGACCTGCTCGTCGAGGTTGTCGGGGACTTCTGGGACGGATTCGGGGTCTGGGACTTCGCGGTCTTCGGGGTCTTCGGACGTGCGAAGAAAGATTTCTGTGTTGATCGCATCTTGAACAGATTCTCCTATCGCTAACTCCGAATATATCAGTCCGTCAATCGTCTTAGATATATTCTCTATTTTTTCTTCGTATATTAATTCCTTTATTTTCGTATCCCTTGAACTAGATTTGATGCTATTTGTTTGAACATCTGCTGTTGGCACATCTATCTCAGTAGGCAAAACTTGGATATGCGGATGATTATAGTACCAGTCTTGATCTTCATTCTTCGGTAGAAGCGACGGCCCTCTATAGTATGGGCTGGTTGGGTCTTTCTGTTGCTTTCCTAGCTTGTTCTTGAATTGTTTTTTTGATAATTGAGATAGCTCATCTATAGATTGCAACTCCCTAAGCCATGGAAGACTTCCAATAGCATCGGCATTCCAGTTTCGTTCTGTCGTTTGGGATAATACTAAAGAATGATACAGATTTGAATTTAAAACCGATAGCAATTTCCAAAGCGAAATATCCTGTACAGGGACTAGCATAAACCCGTTGGTGCTGAAAAGACCACCAGCAAAATAGCCGAACCTTCGTCCCGTATCTTTGATGTATGTCCAAGTGAGGGCCTCTTTCCCGTACAAATCTTGATTAGGTGTCCTGACATACGAACTAGAACGTTTCAGATTTTCGCCAGACTGCCCCCACTTGATTACATTAGTAATCTCAGGAATTACCCACGCATCTGCCCCACCATGCGCAAACGGATGGCTAGAATGCCATTCTGAAATCTCCCAGTGCTTCCTGATAAATCGATCATCATTACCAGTTACTATCCCCGGCCCAATCCGCGCAAGGGACTCCTCATCAGAGTGAGAGTGGGTGGAATCAATTCTTATATCGCAGTCAAATAGTTCCCTTACTTCCGTGGGAACAGAGTAACAGATTGGAGAACGCGGAATTTTTTCGAATTCTTCTAAATCAACTCGAAACAGTCTGTCTGTATCCAGTTCAGTTCCACATATTATGTCAGTAAATACTTCTTCTTTCAAAGAACTAGATATGTCATGTAGTCGTAAGAAAGTCCCCGTTGGGGAGGGGTTAATCCCCGACCTGACCACAGTTCCAACAGTTCGTACTGTAGCGTTATCCAGAACGCCAATACCGAATTCGGCCAAGAAGTCAAAGCTTCCTTCCGAACCCAGAAAATCTCTTCTAAAGTTTGTAAACCTCCCTTTATACATGAACTGCCTCGGTATAAGCATACCAATCCTACCATTCTTATTAATAAATTCGTCACAAACTTCGAAAAAGCTGATATAGAAATCTGCTTTGTATGAATAATTTTCTTGAATATATTCTTGTACGACATCCGGCATTCTAGTTCCGGAACCATACGGCGGATTCATCAACGCCACATCGTAGTCCTGCGCCAGCACATCTAACAGGCGCACGAAACTCCGCAAGTCCTGTGCCAAGAATGAGTCCTCCTCTCGGTGCTGGTCAACCGCCTCACGCAGACTGTGCAGAATCTGTCCGAGCGTGTAATCCTCGCGTGGGTCGTCACCGAGCGTAATCTGAACCCCTTCTTCCTCGCTGTCGTCCTCGAACAGGTCACCGAGGGTTCCACGCACGTCGAGCAGACTCCCGAGACCGTGGACTTCCTCGAACGCGTCGAGGATGCGCCGGAGGGCATCCTCCACGTCGGATTTTCCCTCTGCGACCTCGTCGAACACCTCTTCGACACCCTCGATGTCGGCCACCGTCGCGTCGGCACAGACGATACCGACCTCCGGCATGTCGAAACCGCTGGCACCCTCGGCTTCCGCGCGAGTTCGACCCTTCAGATAGAGGTTGAACGCGGCGAGTTGGCAGGCCCGCATGTCGAGGTCGACGCCGTAGAGGTTGTTCCGCAGAATCTCCCGGGGAATCTCGGCGTGGTCGAGGTCCGTCTCGGCCCGGTAGATGCGCTCCAGCACGTCGAACGCGTACAACAGGAAGTGCCCGCTACCACAGGCTGGATCGATGACGCGAATGTCCTCAGGTCTATCGAACTCCGGTGGCTCGCCTTCCTCTTCAGACGGAACGAGATAGGTGCAGAAGTCCGCGATGTCCGGAGATTCGTCAGGTGAGAGCGGGCGGTTCTTGCGCTCGTCGGGCGTCATCGAGTCCTGTCTCTCTACGGTATCCTGTAGTTCTCCCTGATCTTCGAGATAGAGTTTGCCGAGCGAGTTATCTGTGAGCATCCGCACGACCCAATGTGGCGTGTAGAACTGGTTCGCCGCTGGCACGTCTTCCGGCTCCAAACCTTCTCTGTCACCCTTTCGTCGGAGATCGTCGAGGAGTTTGACATTGTAGTATTCGTATACCCACCCGAGTACGTCGTCAGCCTGCCAGACCTCGTTAGGAACCTGATCAAGCATTCCACAGAGATCTTCATAGGTATCGTCGTCGGGGTCGATCAAACTGTAAGCCGACGAACGGTCGAAGAGGATCTCGATTTCCTCTGCTAGGTCGTCGCACGCATTCCGGTAAGCTTCGAGTACAGCCTCCTCTTCGAGCATGAAATCCTCGGTGACCAGCTGGTCGGCTGCTGGTGTGAGTCCATCTTTACGAAACCGCGTCACCTCGTTGTCGATGAAGTCTCGAACTTCCATACAACGGAGAGCAGCCAACCGATTGACGATAGTGTAGCCGACGCCCGTGATGTATTGTTCATAACCCTCCTCCCAATCATTGCCATCAACAGCTTCCAGTTCGATAGCCTCAACGAGTTCTTCCTCCTCGTCGCTCAGAGACTCGTCTTCGTCGGGGCGATTTTCTACGTCATACTCTTCAAGCTGATAGCGAACATTCGCCTCGACACGGTCACGCATTTCGGTAACAATGTCTTCGAGATGCTCGCGCTCTTCTTTGTCAAGTTGGGCCTTGCGGGGTTGGGTAGGGTTTCCGTCCATACGAAACTCAGTGATGTTACAAGTAGAACCAGCAAGATGTCTTGAAGATTGCCCATCATCTCTCGGACGGCGGCAGAGTCAGGATTTTCTAGTCACAGGTTGGTTGACACCCGTACGACAACGTCGCCTTCGACCTCGACGACTTCTTTCTCAGTGAGGTGTTTGATAGCCTCATCTACATCATCGGTAGAGAGATCAACCGCGGCTTTCAGCTCAGATCGAGAAATCGATTCCTCGAAGGCCTGCAGCACTTCGAGTTCCCGGTATACCCGTTCGGTGATTTCTGAGACACGCTCGCCTAATGGCGTCGTAATGTTGTGCTGCTCTTCGAGTGCCAGTAGTGCCTCGTTCATATACGTAACAAATAGCTCCTGTCCCAGTAATTCGATCTGCTGCTCTAGTTCGTCCTCAATAACGTCGAAATCAAGATCAGTCTGTACGAGTGCGAACATATCCTCGATATCGTCCGTTCGTCCGGCGACTGATTTGAACAAAAAGATGTCTTCGGGACTGACCACCGCGATCGATAGCCCACCGACATCCAGATAGGATTCACTCCGGCGGCGCATCCCCTCTGAGAGGACGAGTTTGTCAATCACTTGTTTGTTGAAGATATCGATACGACATCCGTCATTGTTCTCAAGAATTCGTTGTGCTCCGAGGTCGTCGTATTCCTCTCCAGGCTCTTTGACAATGTCGTACCCGTTCTCCAGCAAAACAGCCTGTAACACCCGAAGATTGTCGCCGTCAGCCACGATAAGATCAATATCTTTGGTGGTCTCTTTGAGATCCTGGAACGCCATTGCGCCACCGCCGATCAAATAGACGGTCAGATCGGTTTCGAGGTGTCCACCGACCCGCTCAAGTTCGGACTCGATGTATTTACTGTCGAACCGCTGTCTCATACTTTTACCTCGTAGTCCTCGGCGAGATTACGGAACTCCTCCCAGCGTGGGAGGCGTCCTGATCGACTTTCACCTTCGGTATCAAGATATTCGAAGAGGTTCGACACCTGCTCTACGATATCGTACTTTTCAGCGAGTGTGAGCACCTCATCGCGCTCAATTCCTGTCTCGCTGATCAAGAGGAGGGAGTACGACTGCGAGCGTGTTCCATCATCGATCACGAGCATGTGACAACACAGTTCTGCTGGGGATATGTTACCGATTGATTCCGAGTACAAGTAATATCGACGCTGGCGGGCCATCAATGGGAGATCGTATTGTTGGAATAGTTCTGGCCCAGTCAGGTGAAACGCCTCTGATTCAATCTCGACACGAGTCTGAACGAGAAACTCGTCTAAAGAATCCCAGAGGATAGTGAACGACTCAGCGTGGTCTTCAACACGCTGTCTATGGCGTACGTGTGCAAACTCACGGGCCAACATAGACAGCCCTTCGAATTCATCGTTGAGCGTGTATTCACCGTCTGATTTGTAGAGTATACCGCGGTTCTCCAGTGGGGAGAGAGACCGATGTACTGTGCTCCGATGGACGTTGGCTTGCTCCGCGAGTTGCGTAGTAGTCGCCGTTGACTGTAGGTAGAATAGAATACGAAGCGTCGCGCCACCGAGTAATTCGGGAAACGGAATGTGGGTGTACTGCTGGACGAACTTGTCAAACAGTTCGATGGCTCGGGCATCTGAACGATTGATCTGTTTCTGTTTCCCCTCACGGCTAGTATGAACCAATCCTTTCGACTCCATTCGGGCAACGAGTTCCGACACGTAACTACGGCTCCGACCCAGCCGGTTGGCGAGTCCTGAAACCGTAGACTCCTCCTGAAGGGCTTCCAGTGCTTGAAGCTCCGCCTCGGTGTACACTATGTTGCGTATTTACGAACTGAATATAAATAAGTTTGGTATATTGCAACATCAAGCCGTCAGTCCAAGGAGTCGATCATCACAACAGACCCATCAGATAGGTCATTCATAGTCTCTCGAATCTTCCGCAATTGCTTGCTACTACCCTCAAGCAATTCTTCGGCATCGTCGATGAGTTCACGCATACGATCTTTACTCGGCGAGCTATCTCCATCTACTGCATCAACGACAACGTCGGTGAGTTCCTTGTCAGGGTGCTCGGTCTGCAGTTCTTCTGCAAGCTCTGCCAGCCGTTTCTCAAGATTGAATGGATCTTGGGCTGCCTCAAGCAGCCGCTCAACCTCGGCTACGCTTGGTGGTTGTGACTGCGATAACGTGTCCTTGATCTCGCTAGTGACCGGATGCGTCGGATATTCTTCTCCGAGGCGTTTTGATGCATCGCGCAGTTGTGACCAGAGACTGGCTTCGCCCTCGGATGCTTCAAGCAGTCGTCGCGCTTTTTCATATCGCCTGGCCTGCTGGATGACCGTCGGATCGACCAGATCCGCCTCTACAAACGAGTCGCCGTCCCATGCCAACTCAAAGAGCTCGTACAACGCATCAATATTCACTGCTTCAAATTCTACGGATACCCGATCAGCAGTCTCCTTACTACTCCCGTCGTGTGCGAAGAGCCACGTTGAGAGGCTGGAAACGATACTTTTCGGTTCCTCGTCAGTTAGTGTTTCACCGGTAATACGCTCGTATTGATTTTGAGCGACAGCCCGTCGATGAGCGTCGGCATCGTCTATTATTTTCTGCAGTCGTTCACTGTCGGGAACCTCGGCACCACCGGTAATTGCCTGCATGTCTGCGGTGACATCTGCGCCGGGATGGAGTCGCTGCATCTCAGCTTTCTGCTCGCTGAATCGATCCCAGAGCGTTTCATCGTCGGAATCGGGCTGGAAGAGGTCTTTCGCTCGGGCAAACCGCTCGGCTTGTGTTTCGATTTCCTCTGATGCAAAGTCCTCCGTGTCAAGTTCTTCTCCGCTAAGTGCTGGATTTATTGCGTTTTCTAAGGCACCCAGTGACGCAGTCTCATCGAATTCTCTGCTGACGCCTCGCAGCGCACTTCGTACGAGAACGCTGTTCTCGTCGATCCACTCTGCGAGTTCTGAAAGCCATGCGTCCGGATCGTTGCCGACTGGTGGCTCACTCATGATCGTCCGAACAGTTTCTCGGATCTGATCTGGATCAATGCCATCCAGTGACTCGAATCGAATTTGAATATCTGTCAGATTCGTCTTGTTTCGAACCGCTCGGCCAATCGCTTCTGGCTCGGTGATATACTCGTCATCTTTCCGGAGGGCGATCTCGTTAGCTGTAGCGAGCGTGATCAACAGCGCAGAAATCGATTCTCTGGGTGTTCCTCTGTAGCTGCCACCTCGCTGGATCGTTTCGTTGAGTAATTCCTCACCTCGAATTGACTGCGTTGTCTTGTAGTCGGCAAGGAATAACTGACACCAGCCGTCTGTGAGGGTTGCAGTATCAGTATCCACCCCTAGCATGACCGCATCTTCTTGTGAGAGTGGCCACTCGTCAACTCCTCTGAAGAAGTTCGCCATCTGTTTCGCGTCATCGACTTCTGTGATCCCACCGGAGAGTGCATAGCGAGTAGAGCCGAATACAGACTGTAATTCTTCGACAACAACGCGCTCAAAGACATCAGCATATCTTCCGTTTGGACTGCCTGACCGCACATGGACATCGGCTTCAGCGAGCCGCTCTCGAACATCCGAGTCCAGATTTCGCTGGTCTTCCCGGTGATCCTCTTCTAAATCCGGATATGTCTCAGTCTCTTCGGAGAGGACTTCTTGCATCCCCATTACCTTCCGTAGTCTATC
The DNA here is from genome assembly GCF_046719765.1 of Halonotius sp. F2-221B. Lineage (NCBI taxonomy): Archaea > Methanobacteriati > Methanobacteriota > Halobacteria > Halobacteriales > Haloferacaceae > Halonotius > Halonotius sp. F2-221B. Next base: position 54,015 of record NZ_JABEBY010000018.1, on the reverse strand, counting down.
GACTGTGGGCCCCGGAATTTCAACGCTAATGAGGATGTGTTCGCCTCCCTCACGTCCTTCGTTGGTTGACTTCCAAGATTCGACTTGACTCTGTACTGTCTCTGGATCATCGGCAAGCAAGCGAACACGAATGGCATCGAACTCCGGAGTTGGGGCTCTATCGACTGGATCGAGTACTGAGTAGTTGAACCGAAGTGGGACGTTAGACTCACCGCCAATATCGACTTCGTGCCGACTATTGTCTGAGAGTAAGTGCGGACTCCCCTCCTGTAGTGTAGACTCTAGTTTAGCCGACAACCGGTGGGAGGAGATCTCCTGTGCACGTGTATCGGCTCTTGTGAGAATATCTTCTTGCTCTTCGGACACGAGGAGGTATTCTTCGTCACCGTGTTCATTGACCTCTGTCAATATCTTTTGATCACCGTCAAGCTCACCAAGAGCGTCAGATACGTCGTCTCTGACTGATTCATAGGATTCGTCGGTGGCGTTGACCATCAGCCGGGCAAGGTTCTCTGGCGTTGATGGTACCGATGACCGAACCTGATTCAGCAGGTACAGTGCCTTCGCTGTGCGGACTGACCAGGCGTCTTCATCACCGTCAGCGGACGGGATGAGCTTGTTTTCGATTATCTCCTGCACCCACAGTGGGATGTAGGTGGTTTCCTCAACGAGGAGGTCATACAGTTCATCCCACGTCACGAGGGCTCCAACGGGCTTGGAGCTCCACTCGAATCGTGTGAAGAGCGAGCGGACGAGAATAAGCAGGGCACGCCCCTGTACGTACTCTTCATCAGTCACTCGACCGCTGGGCATCAACTGCTGAAGGACTGTCCGCAACAACCCGAGATCGTATTCTCGGAAGGGATATGATTCGATGGGATCTGGATCGGCATCGGACACGTCGTCGTATGTATCCAGTGTGAGATCGGGCATCTCCTGCAACGCAGCCTCCACCGTGTCTGCCCCACTAGTATCCTTCTGCAACCAGCGTTTGCGAACAATAATCTCTGTATCGGCCCCTTCGAGTGGCTCTTGTGCGCCATACCACGGTTGATCCGTGACTGCGGTCTCGTTGAACTCGCCGTGAATCTCGCCAATCGGATACTGCCCGGTTCCGATCACCGGTGGGTTTGGCCCGACACCTAAGTCAGTCAGCGCGTCCATCGTTTCTTGGAATTCTCTGTATCGGTGTCGCCCATCGCCGATGAAGAGTGCAACTTCATCCAGTCCGATGAGCAACTCAGTATCTGTATCGGGCGTACTCAGGGCATTTTGCGCCGCTTCAATGCGATCAGTCAGTTCGTCCGGATCGAATTCATCTGGATCGACTTCCTCTATGGCCTCCTCAATCGACTGTTTGACTGCCTCACGAGACGAGTAGGGTGTGTCATCAAGCGTCGGGACGACCTCGTAGAGCCAGCTTCGTAGCGAGGCTCGTTCCTCGTATACATCGTCGAAGGTTTGGCCGTCATGTTCGACTGCTTGGAGCTGTTCCCAGCAGTCACCGTGATTCATATCAAGTTGCCAGGCCCACTCAAGCAGCCAGTTCGGATCAGTCGGATATGCAAGCTCGCGGCCGATAGCCTCGTAAATCAGGTACGGCAGTGGCGGCTCCTGTGAGGCATCCCTATTGAGCAGATTGAGGAAGACGGGCTTCAGGCGATCAACATGAGAGTTGACGAGACTCTGTCTGAACGACTGGAATCCAGGCCATCGGTTAGCTAATTCTTCGCCAAGGTCGGCGAACTCAGAGTCGGTATCTGCAGCGAAGCCAATCAGCTTCAGCAGGTGTGTCTTCCCGGAGCCAAACGTCGCCGAAATATAGAGGAAACGGGATTCTTCGTGGGGATACTTATCGACGAGTTCGCCAAGCGTCGTGAGCACTTTGCGGGCACTGACGGTTTCATAGAACTCACGTACGTCGTTTTTTGCCCGTGTTCTCGCATTGACCTTCTGGACTTCTTCGAGCTCACGGGTTGGCGACTGCTGGAATATCTCGTGAATCGGTGTGTCGCTCATTGCAGATGCACTCCCTGAATCTGGCCATCGATTTGATGTGCCGGGTAGTAATTCCGTGATTCACCGTCAAAGAACCGCAATGACCCAGCGACAATTTCACCGGGGAACGGAATCCCGATTGTTGACTGGACGTTCCGCCGATCCAATTCATCAAGCAGTTCGGACGCCCGCGTAAATGGATAAAGACTCCCGAGGTGAGTAAGCAAGACGACGTGTCGCTGTCTGTTGGGTTCCTCAATATGGTCAATCATCGTAGAGACGAGTTCTGAAGCTAATCGATCCTGCATTGTGTCCGTTATCGATGCGGGTGAGCTGTCTTTTCCAAGATCGACAGCGAGGTCAAACACTGGCGTCTCGGTCAGTAATTCGTTGAGTTGGAGTACTTGGACAGTGCCGTCATCAGGGAACTCTTCGGTCTGATGTGGATTCTCTGCCCAGTCTGTAAGGCGATCTGCGACTCGATGCTCGTATTTCGGTTTGAGCGGTACAATGACGAATGGATTCCGGATTCCCCGGCGACCAGCTGCGAATTGAGCTAGTCGTTCAGTGAAATCATGGAACGGCTTATTACTTGTCATCGGATCATCACCCCCGTATCAGTGCGTTCAACACTGAGGTCGTGTTCTTTCACCAGTCGCTCCAATTCGGCATCAATCGAGTCTTGATCAGCGGGGAGAACGCCAATCATAGTGATATCAGCAGGCGACTGCTCGCCGACGATAGACACCAAGTCGTTGAATGTCTCACGTAGGGCTGCAACTTCACTGCCAGCAACGACAGCAAGCGGTTCTAGGTCATCAATGGCGGTTGTAGCACGGATGAAGTCCTCGGCATCATTTTCAGTTGTCCCGCCGAGAATCGTTGTGACGGCCGCTGAGATGTCTTCATACCACGATGAAACTCGGTGTAATGGTCTGATATACTCGTTTTCAAACGCTGGGCGGATATTTGAGCTGAATTCCCGTGACGGTTTGATCCACGGCGAGGCCTGCAGGTCAGCAACGAACGAATCGATATTTGTGTCGGCTTGGAATGACTGCCAGTCGTCTTCCAATATATCATCGAGTGCTGGCGAAATTGTTCGGGCATCATTGAATCGATCCCAACCATCGTGTGTCCACCATGCGCCGTCGTAGTCTTCGATATTCTGCGTGAGGTCTTGTCTAGCCGCCTCAGCCTTTTCTGAGAGCCAACTGAATGGTTGGTTGGCGAGCGTTAATCTGGCATCTAGTTGGGTAAGGGCCGATAGTCGCCGGTTCCAGATATCTGTGGCGTCATCATACCACGTTTGCGCTTCTGTTGTGTCCGCAACGACTTCCTCCCAGTCGGTATCACGCGATTTCACCTCCTCTCGGCGTTCAACCCCTTGTTCTCGTTTGCTCTCTAATCTTTCAATGAAGGAAGCTAGCAGGTTCTGGACAGCAGCAGTCTGAATATCCTCCCTCTTCACAATCTCGACATCCTCAATGAGGCTATCGAGCCGGTTTACTAGCCTCTCGTTTGCAGATTGGAGTCTGACGATCCCGTCCGGAATTGTTTCAGCTGAATCAATGAATCCACCTTTGCGGAGTATATCTCGGACGTTATCTCCACCGGCGATCTTGAGTCGTGTTGTAGTCAGTTTTGATAGATCAATGACTGCGTCTAATTCGATTGAATCTCCCGTTTCATCGACGGGTAAGAAATCGCCTTTTCGGCACAACCCCCAGATAATCGCACACAGTGCCGGTTTTGCTTCTTCATAGATCGGCTTTTTCTCGACGATCCCATCCAGGATAGTAGCCATCGCTAGGTTCCCGCCGCGGTTTTTCAATTGGCGACCAGTGAAGGCACGGACGTTATTTTGGGTCGCCCCGCCATGTGTTTCCGGATCTTCGGTTGCAACCTCAATTTGTTGGGCCCAAGCTGGAAGCGAGTCTTGCGCACTGAGGCCTCTGAGCTCTTGGAGATGTTCGTCGTCTACCTGTAGCATTACAGGATGGAAGTCATCGGGATAATTGACATCGAGATACTCCTCGACTGCCGATGATAGTCCGTTGATCTGATCTCCACGGTCTGCAACATCGAAGGAGCCGCCTTTGAGGGCTTCTGAGAGCTTGCTTATTGCACGGGTTCGTCGGTCAGATAGGTCACGCTCAACCGATTCAGGAAGTGTGTGCTCGCCGACTGCATCGCGGAGAGCCCACCATTCGACGAGTGTATCACGGAGGTCATCAAGCCCATCTTGCCCAATTGCCCATTCAAGCGGATCTCCGCTATCTTGACTCACCGGCTCTGTTTCAGTTGGTGACAACCCCTCGACAGCGATAGAGACATCTAGAGCCTGTTCAGCTTCAACGGCAGTATCGAATGCAGTGCCATCGACACTGAATTCGTATCGTACAGGGTACTGTTCCCCAGTATCGCCGTATTCTGCTGAATTCGGTAGAGAGAGTTCTCTGACGATATCTTCCCACAGGTATGAATCAACAGCTGGGAGAATCGCTTCCCAATCAGCATCCTCAAGATTTGCTTCGGAAGCTTCGATGATTTCCCGTTCTTCGGGGTGTGTGAATGCGTACTTTGCGCCGGTCTCGTTGTGTGTCGGTCGAATGAATTTTCGGAGTCGTTGGAGTGACTCTTCGACGCGATTCTCCATTTGGAACTGTGTTGGGCCATCGAGATCGCTCAAGACCGCGACTCCAATATTCCGCTCGCTCATTGGAATCGTCTCAGGGATATGCTGTAGCAGTAACACAGCCTTAGCCACCTTCACGTCAAGTTCTTGCAACTCTCCGTCATCCTGTTTAGAGTCGATTTCATCGATGACGCCAACATCCTGTGGCGTGATATCCTCAAGTTCGGGCTCGATGAGATCGTAGAAATCGACGAGTGAGATGACAGCTGATTCGTTGCCTTCGTCAATCCACTCTTCGAGGAGTCCATGCACTAAGGCAAGAATCGCACGTGCAGTGCCCGAGAAGATAGATTTAGCCGGATCATGGGCTTCTTCACGTAGGTTAGAGAGGATCTCTAAGAATAACGATGGCTGGTATGGGAGGAAGGGATAAAACGCCAGTAAGCGGCCGTGATCGATGTTGTCGAGCGGAGGATCAGTATTCTGTTCAATCCCGGAGTAGACGAGTAACGTTTCTGGATCATTACTCGTCTGTTTGAGTACGTCTTCGACCTGTTGTTCGCCGTCGTCGGTCTTCTTCAGAAGACGTTGTGTCGATATTTCGCCGACGTGACGACTCGGGAGCCCGAACCGATGTGGGAATCGATCTTTGACAATACTGAAGTCCGCGCCTCTGGCTGCAAACTTGGGCTCGACATCTTCAATTTGAGCCTGTGCAGTCGCCACGAGTTGTATATCGCCATCACCGATCTCATCAACACTCTCTGCAAGCGTCTGTAACTCGGTGAGTCGGTCGAAGTCTGTCCCAATGAAGAGACTCACCTCATCGAGAAGCAAGACGAGTTTGACTGGTTTGTCGAATTCCACAGCTCGCTCACTTCGGAGCTTCTCCAACCGCTCTACCATAGCCTGTGGATCAAGGTCTGAGGGTGTCAGGTCATCGAGCCCGTCAGCGGTGCCTGTTTCTTGCTCGAAGAGTCCCGGAAGAACACGTTCAGCGAGTGCAGCGTACTGCTGTACGTCCTGCCAATCGTACTTCCCTGGTGAGTCAACTGTTTCCTGTAAGACGGACTGGGTCGTCGCTGTCCGATTTTCCCACGCATCGGTCGTTCGATACCAGTCTTCGAAATACGCCACATCAAGCTGTGATGAGAGGCCATTATCGACGCCTGTCAGCCGCTCAGATGTGTGGGCGGCCTGCAGGACGATCTCACTGAAGCTGCGTTCTTTCTGGCCCTGATGTTTCAGGAGGTTCACTGAAATCGGGATGACCTCATACTCGTCGTGGATCGATGTCCACATATCGTTGAGCGTCTCGAATTCCTGCTCACCGGTGAGTTGCTCCCAGACGCCGTTCTGCTCCCGAAGCCAGTCGCTGTCCATCAATCCGCGGAGAACACTCAGGAGGTGGCTCTTCCCGCTCCCATAGTAGCCATAGAGCCAGTAGTTCGCCCCTGATCGCATATCCTGTGATTCTCCGCGCAGGCGCGCAAGGAAATCAGAAATGAACTCTTCGGATTCTGTGGTCACGTGGTAGGTGTCGATGGAGTCGAGTCGGTGATCACGACCGGCGTCTTCCCGGTCAATGCGGACTGATTCCTCAAAATCACTGCCAACGTCAGCAGCAAACCACTCCTCGGCAGTCATATTTCTCCCTCCCACGGATCGGCCCAACCGTAGGTATCGTCTGTCGGACTCAGTCGGAGTTCGCCGTGCATTTTGCTAGCCTCCCAGCTTGGATGGTCACTCACCCGTTCAACGAGTGTGTTCCAGTACTGTTCGGGTTGGAAGAGATACAGCCAGCCAGTTGGTTGTGATAGCCACTCTTCACCGTGATGTTCCCACGAGTATCCCGAGGCAATGAGAAGTGGAATGGTTCCGAGCGTTGGAACTTCACCTTGGAGGGATTGCTGCGACTCAAGTACATCGATGTCCCGCATCACTGATCGGAATCCTTCTTCCCATCGACGGGAAGTCGAATCCGCATAATCGAACTCGGTTCCGTCTTCATAATGAACCTCATTGAGAATATTGTGGATAGGTTCTTCGCTGAAATCCAGTCCATCGACGCCAGTTCGCACTAACCGGTCTACGTAGCGATGAACGACATACTTCACCAGCGGATCTTCTTCAAGTAGATAGAAATACAACACTTGAGCCTTCTCTTGGGTTGTCTCACACTGCTCGAAGATAGACGGGAGTGTAGCGATACTCGGAAGATCCCCGGTGGCAGTTTTGAATCGACCACTGAGAATACGATAGATTTTCTTGGAACTCCCGCGAGTGCTTCGTTGATCAAATCGCTCCTCTAACCAACGTTCTTCAACCACAGTCCAGTCGCGGTGTTGGGCATAGAGTTGGGCGAGAATTTCGGCATTCTCGACAAGCAACCCACAACTGGTGAGGTTCATTGTCACCTCGCCGTGAGTATAGGTGGCATCAAGTGAAGGAAGAGAAACTCCGTGTCCATCGGGGCGAGGACTCATACTACATGAGACTTCATTGACGGTACTTAGATATAGGGAAGCATCTCCACCTACCTCCATGGAAGGAAGTTCCGATCACGCATATTGACCGAGACTCACCGCAAGTTCTATCTAGATTGCTTCTGAGGTGACAAGTATATGCCAAGCCTTCTCACGGCACAAGAATATGTCTTTGATACTGAGGCGTTGAAAGACGCTTTTCTCGCCCTCCCACCGTCTGAACGGCATGAAACAACCGGTTATGATGAAGCAGCATTGGAGGCTCTAATCAGTTATTTCGCTGATTGGGGCCCTGCCCGCAACACTGATCGGAGAGCTTCCCCAGCGGCTAGTCTTGAGGATCTATCTGCAGATGAAAAACGCGACCTCTATAGCAAGTTGACAGAAAGACTCGTAGAGAATTTTGCGTCTCAATACGGCCGAACCATCGAGGTGGCTGATTTTGAAGGGTTCTTACATCGACTCGGTTCAGACCCACTACCGGAATCGTTCGCTACGTTTGGTTTACGATATCTCTGGGGGTTCTCCAAGCGTCTTCAGCGATATAGACAGGATCTGCTCGCAACTGAGGGCGAGGAAGAATCCGCCAGCACAAAAGAGCAAACTGACCGTTCTTCTCCAGACGATCTTATCGCAGCTATTCATCGGCTCCCAAGCGAGTATCTATCGACTAAACAATCACAATACGAAGGAGAGGAGAAAATAAACAGCGTTCGGTATCAGTCATTACAGCAGATTCAGTCGGCTGAGTCACTCTCGATTGAAGATGTAGAAGAATTTGAGGCTGAAGAGAATGACAAGCATGAAACAGATATTATGCAAGCCTATGATGAGTTCACCGTTCTTGGTCAACTATACTATGATTACTTCAAACCGCGAATTGATACCTATCTACACGAGATCACCGATTATCTGCTAACTGAGTTGGAACTGACGGACAGCGTATCCCACCACGTGAATTTTATCGAACCAAGAAACCAATTAAATGATGAAACGTGGTTCGCGCTCTATCCGGCAGAGCGTGGTGACAAAGCAAATGCCTACCAACTGTTCGTTGGGATTCGTGCTGACAGAGTTCGACACGGCTTATATGCTGGTGACGACTTTCGAGAGGATGGATGGGAAGGGAACGTCGATGTTGAGACGTTCACCCAACTCGATAGTCTGACAATTGAATCTGTCATCGAGAAATTCGATAGCCTACGGCAACAATATGCCCGACTCAATCGGCTTGATGATGTAGAACCACCTGAAAAGCCACCGGAAGAACGTCGTAGAACAATTGCCCGCCAGTTGCAAGAGGCTAATCAAGTCGTCTTCTATGGGCCGCCGGGAACTGGGAAAACATTCGAGGCCCAGCGGTTCGCCAACTGGTGGGTATATGACCAGACCGATGGGCAGCCTCGTGAAGAGCAAGTGCAATCCGTGACGTTCCATCCTTCGTTTTCATATGAGGACTTCATTGAGGGGCTCACCGCTTCAACGACGAACTCCGGGGAGGTCGCTTATACGGTGGAGGATGGAATCCTGAAACGAATCGCTGAGCGAGCCCAAACAGCCTATGACCAAACACCAGACGGTGAATCACCTTCACCGTTTGTGTTGATAATCGACGAAATCAATCGCGGAAACCTCGCACAAATCTTTGGGGAGACGATTACACTACTTGAAGATGATAAACGTGGGTCACTCACCGTTCAGCTGGCCCATTCAGATACGAACTTTTCGTTGCCACCGAATCTGTATGTAATCGGAACGATGAATACCGCAGATCGGTCAATTGCACTTGTTGATGCTGCTTTGCGGCGTCGCTTCCGGTTTATCGATTTCCCACCAGACCTCGATGTGCTATACGATGAGTACGGGTTTGCGGATACAACCGCCATCACAGAGACGCTTACAGAGGAGCCAACACCGATGGCCGTACTCCAAGCATTGTCTATTCGCGCCTTCGAACGGTTGAACGAGAATATACTCACCTCCCCTGATCTCGGCAAAGGAAAACAGATCGGCCACTCCTACCTGTTCGGCCTCGACAGCCCACAGGCTGTTTTGGATACATGGCGATATGATCTGTTGCCGTTACTGGAGGAATACCAGTTTGGACAGTTTGATCGAATTGCCCAGGATCTCTTCGACGGCGCAATTGAGCACCTCGTCAATGTGGAGACCCAGCAGTTAGGAACCTTCTCCCTGCAGGAACTCGTCGATGATTTGAGTGCGTTCGTCGGTGTGGACATTGTAACTGATTTCACAGAGATAATTGATGTCGGGGAACAGCTGGGTAGTGACGTACCCGCTACAGACGGGAATTCGAGTACTGAATCCGAGTATCAGACGTTTGATCGTGTCTATGAGGAGGCACAACAGGAGATATTTGAGCGCGTGGGTGATCTCCTTGGTACTGATGAGATGTATGAAGTCACCCACGAGGACACGGATCGACGCTCGCTTCGTTTCCATTCGGCACAGCCGTATATCCCAGAGCGCGTGCAGTTCATTTTCAAACCAGAACCGGAGCGCAACGGTCGTGTATCCGTCCACCTGAATTCAAAAAACAAGGCGAAAACAGTTGTTCCCGAGATTGCTGAACGGCACGAAGATGCATACAACGAAATCGGCTTTGAGGTAACTGGCGCGGAAAACTTCCGGATCATTGGCCGGGAGTGGGAGTTAGCAGACACCGAAACCCGCGACGCACAGACGGTAGTCGATGAGTTCTACGATAGCGAGATGTATGATGAAGCGATTGCTGCATTTGTAGACCTCGTCAAAACGACCGACGAGCTGTTTCAGAATGCAGCAGAGATGGAGGAATTGTCCGAGAAAGAAACCCAATGACTCCTTCAGAAATCGATGAAGAGTCAACGGACTCGGAGACAATTCCCGAGTCTGGAACGGTGACGCTCACTGAGTGGAGTGAGTCACAGCCACTATCGCTGACCGAAACCGACATCGAATTTCTCGACCAACGGATCAATACTGACACTACCAAACTGGACATCGAATACACCGGTGATGGACATGTGGTGTTATCTTCTTCCCGGTTTGTCGGGATCGCTGCTCTACCTGATGGTCCAACAATTGAGGTGATCCCAAAGAGTGCCGGTGACAATTTTGTATCGTTACTTCAGTATGCCAATGGAGTTGAGGCTCAGACAATCCAACGACGAACCGAAGTACAGCGTGGGACAGCCTTCCTCGATGCTCTGGCTGCATTGTTTGTTGATGAGGTAGAAACGATATTGCAGCACGGTCTCGCACAAGCGTACCAACGAGAGCGCAACTCAGAGGAGTTTCTTCGTGGGCAACTCGATATTCAGCGACAACTACAACAACAGGGAGCGGCGGCAACTGAATTCGAAGTAAACTATGACGAGCTGTCGGCGAATATCCCGGCCAATCAGGGAGTACTGTATGCGGCGATGCTAGTCAAACGAATTGTGACAGACAGGCGGCTTCGACAACGCCTCGACCAACAGATCACGCGGTTCCGTCGAGAGGTCGCACCTCGGCAAGTTAGGCCCCATGAGTTTGCTGACATTGAGGTGACTCGGCTGAATGAATATTACCGCGATGCACTCCGGTTGGCCGAACTAATCGTCCGGAACGTCTACGTTGAAGAATTGCGAGAAGGGAGGCGAGGGTCGTATGGGCTACTCATCAATATGGATGAGATCTTTGAGGCTGTCGTTGAACGAGCGTTTCGGGATGCAATTGAGCAAGGCAATCAGTGGGATGGATGGCAGGTTGAGGGCCAAGCCAATGTTACCGGCCTCGTAACTGGAGGTACTCCGCGAGTGCAGATGCGGCCCGATCTTGTTGTTTGGAATGCCGTTGATGATGTGGTGTTCACGGGAGATGCAAAATGGAAGACTGGAACTGTTCGACAAAGCGATATCTACCAGCTAACAGCCTACCAGTTGGCAGATGATGTTCCTGGAGCCTTGGTCTATCCATGCCAAAATGGGGCCGTCAAGACCGAATATACTGTTCGTGGTCGCTATCCGATGGTTGTCCATGAACTCCCGACCTCTGTCGATGTTAACTCTTTCACGGAATTTTGTGGAAATATTAGGGAAAGTGCAGAGTCACTACTCAAGGACTTATTGTGATGTCAAAAAATGTATATGATTCACAGTATTTAATTTGGCTCTGCACGTTTAGAACCGGATTCAATCGTCCTACCAGATTCAACTTGACAATGGTGACAACATCGATATCCCACACTGTGCGATCCGACCGCCGATAGAGTAACGACAGCGTTCCGCCAGCTGAACCTACTTGATTTGCTCAAAATCTTCATTCTCGGTGACGAAGAGTTGAGAATCGATATCATACAGATAGCCGCGGCTCAACAGTCGATCAAGCGCGTAGTCGGCATCAGCCTCTGCATAATCTGCTTCCAGTAATCGTTCGTGTGCATCAGTCCGTGGGATGCCGTCGTCAGGGTCAATCGTCTCCAGCAGAATCTCATAGGCACTTTCAGCGACAGCACCGAGCGGTCTCTCATCTCTATCGTACATCTGTTCTGTGCGTATTGCTTCTCAGTCGAGAGCTAAACACCTATGGTCATTTTAGCTCCGCAAGAAGCCAGTCGGATCAACTCCTGATCAAGTCGTTCACCGTACGTTACATCTCGATAACGGAGAGTGTTGCTGTGTTGATCTCAGGTGTCAAGCAATCTGCTGACACAGTAGCTCGTGCCAGGAGACTGGACAATACGCTTGACTCTCACGCAACTTGACGGCCCTCATTCCTGGTTTAGAGCGGCTATAACCGTCTCTATGAATAGATGTTGCACGTTATTGCGGAACCATGCAATCGGTCTGGAACCTACTCAGCGACCAGAGGTCTGTCTACACACAGTTATTGGAGTTGATATTCTGAGCCGAACCTATTTTTATACCCTCGGTATAAGCATAGCTGTCGCTATTCAGACTCGAAGGCGACACACCCCCTGAACAGGTGTTGAAGTCTCCCCCGACTTCACTCTTCGAGAAAAAGCGACATTGACCCCCCTAGAACCCTGCTACACCACTGAACATGGTGGTAGCACTGCAACCCACTTTTCACTGTGCCGCAGTATAATCGTTCGCCAGTAGCTATTGTGTTTGATACTTAGAGTAGTGTTGTTACCAGACGATCTCGGTTCGACTGGGTGTTTGAATCGCTTGCAACGTGTCCCCCGTGTGCGAAGTGAAACACCCCGCAGTGTGAATGGAACCCCCCGCTATCGAAGTGTACTCAACCGAGGATCAAGACACGTGAAGAGCTGGCCACCGGCGAGATCAAACGTGTCGAGAGCGGATGAGGATCGATTTTTCGTTCCGAGCCAGTAGGGTATCGAGGGTTGTGGCGAGTATCGCACACCATCGTGCAAGTGTCCGCGCGCCTGGCCGGGAGTCCAACACAAATATCTCGCCTAAGAGAGCGAGCTGCTCAGCGAAACCGCGAATATCTTACCTAACAACAACACGGGATCTCACATTATGTTTGGTAAGTTCATCTCATCATATCCTCCTCAGCAGGCCTGTTTGTGAAGAGGAGAGGGTGAGAGTGAAGTGCCTCTCAAACCCGGCGGGTCTCGTATTGCCGCTGGCGGGTATAGCGGCCAGTTGATAACATGTTAGTTAGTAAGTAAATCTATCGACTACCCCTTGTCCTGAGTGAAACACACCGCGATTGCAAGTGAGGGACTCTCCGGACATGGTGGGGTGTCACCCAAGACTCACAGTATGGACACACCACGTCTCCGCTGTAATTCTCAGTAGTCAGCTTCGTCCATTCGATCTAGAATGAGTTCAGCAACCTCAATCGCAGCCTCGTATTCTTGTGTGTCAATGTCCGCAGGCGACTCCGACTCAGCACTGTCAACGAGATGTTCGAGATAGTCGCGGTCAAGTTCATCGAAAAAGTCTGCGTCTACTTCTTCATGGATGAACGCTTCCGCGAGTTTGCTGAGGTCACCGAGTTGGTCGGGATCGAACTTGAAATCGCCAGCGTCCCTGTCAGTCTTGGCCATCGATACAACTGGCTATGGTGTGAACGAAGTTCAATCTATTCCACATATTCAAACGTTTCAGCGCAGATTGGACACTGGAGTTGGCCGTCTTTGCGCACGCGCTGATCTGCTGGGCCAGTCCAGCCACACTCTGAGCAAAGTACTGGGTCGGAGTCAGACATTTACACTCGGAATAGAGGATCAGCTGACTAAGTTGTGTTACCCAGAGGAGAGTATCCAAAGGCGCGCATTGGCCACTTTCTTCGAGGTGATCTTGTCATCTTCTTCCAGCTCAATAAGCTTCTGATACGCCGTACGATAGGCACAACCAACTTCATCTGCGATTTCCTGCGTACTTGCCTGCCCAGAGAGAGACTCAAGAGAATCTAAGAACTCTTGATGCGGGTATGTACTGGTGAATTTTCCAGTATCTTCGTCCCGTTCATCATACGGCATCGTGTATGAGTCGATTTTACCCATTCACATATATGCATCGGCAGGCCTACCCATGCAGATAGATGTATCCGTTAAACTTATTACCCATGCAGATAGATGTATTGGTAGAAGCGCAGTCCCCTGGGATTGCCTTGCAGTGTAGAAGGCATCCGGGTGTAGGGACCCGGACTGGGCTTCAGAGGTGAGAAACCCAATGACAATAACAAACTCGACACAACAAGAGTGTGTCGCTGAAGAGTTGCGAGAACAGGCTAAGAAACTAAATCTCCTCACACTTGCAGAGTCAACTCCGACCTGCAGTGTTTGTGAGAGACATATCACAGAAGGTCAAGGTATAACACTATACCTGACGCAGTCTGCGGATCGTCGCAAGTACAACATCGCGCAATTACGCTGTGAGGAACACGATCCCGAAATAAATGAGCTGTTTGATATCGGCACCCGAGAACTCATTGTTGAAGGCCGTGTCGGACAGTGTCGTGATCAGGCCACCCAGACATCCTGGCCTGTCCTCATTGCACCGGTGATCCGGACACTGTCACACGAAAACCTCGATTGCGGCAAGAGGATTGACCTGAATCGCCAACCCACGGATACTGAAGATCCCTACGCTGGCTTCAAACCGACTACGCCCGGAATGACCGAGCCATCACGACCACCAACAGGAGGTCGAGAATGAACGCTACGTCTGAGGCCACTGGTACGGCCAAACGCACGATTGCGATTCCCGCGCTCAAGACGAACTCCGCTCGGGCAATACTGGATGCATTCGGGGATTCAATAATCCAGCTTAATGCGAGAGGAAGTGTCGTCACACCTAACGAAGACCTGCTTGACGAGCTCCGTGAATACGGTGTCCTTCGAGAGCAGGAGACAAAACAGAAACTCGATATCGACTACACTCAGCTACAAGATTCGAACAGCTCTGAGCCAGATAATCCCTGGGATGAAGCTGCCATCGATACCCTCTACGAACATCTCAATGCCATACTTGATGCGGAGTCTCAGTCAGTCGAACCAGATCTCGCAGTGAATTCATTCACGATCCGGGTTACTGATGAGACACTCCAAGCGGTCACTCCGGCTCGGACAGACGAGTTCGACCTCCGCTTCGAAGCTGCACCGGCTGAAGAGGCAATTCGAGAGCAGACTCGTCGGGCTAATGCGGACCGCGGTCTATATACCGAACTTGGATTCAACGTCACTAACCTGAATCTCCACTCGGTCATCGAGACGGCCACCAAGTACACTGAACAATCCGATGGGCAGTATCTGTCGTGGAACGGTCCAAAGGATGATACCCGGCCGAATGTCAACCCGCAGCTATCCGTTCGCATTAATGACCGCATCTTGCCGGATCAGTACGGCCTGCTCAAACCGTATCACGTCGTTGCTGACGAGGTAATCGATGTGGCCGATGATGCACTCGACGACGAAACCGGACAGAGTGAAACTGACGATGGGGATGGGAACTCGGAGAGTGACAGCTAATGCCACCGGCAAAGTTCAGCGTCGATCCCGAGGCAGATGAGGGATTCTACGTCCTCGTTGGTAGCGAACTCACGGTGTACGAGTCCTACGACGCCGCAGTAGATGAAGTACAGGAGAAAATCGCAACCGAGACTGACAGCTTCTTAGCTGAGGTTACCATCGACAACGATGGCAACGACGACGACGTGGCTATCAGCCTCGAACAGGTCGGTTGGCAACAGATCATCCGGGATATGACCACCGAGAAAGGGGAGGTTCAGGCCCCATGAAACGGGCTGAACTCCCGATTGAGTCGCTGGTCATCGATCCGATGCAGTCTCGTGACCAAGCTTGGACAGGTGATGACACTGATCAACAACTGGCTGCCGCCATCGATACTGATGGTCTATACAATGATCTCATTGTCCGGCCCGTTGACGCTGTCGAGATGGGGGTAACTACTGATTCCACAGACAGTGTTGACAACGGCCGCGATGGTGATGTATCAACTCCGACTACAGACGGAGAGTATGCCATTGTCGCTGGATCGCGTCGGTATTATGCTGCGATGGAAGCAGGCTATGAGACAGTTCCGTGCAAGATTCTGCAGGCGAACGATCTGGATGCCGCATGGACATCTCTTCTCGAAAACACAGACCGACGCGAACTATCCGAGCAGGAGATTGCACAACAACTCAATCTGATCTATCAGTTGATTCGGCCCGAAGAGTCCAGTAGCGGAGATGAAGTCACTGATACATCAGTTGTACCCGGCTTCGATATCGAACAGGATCGCTTCGATACCGACGAGGAAGCCCTCGCTCACATGGCTGAGCGATATTGTGGCCGCTCTGACGAGAGCGCGATTAGCCATATCGAAGAACACCTACAGACGGCCGCACTCCCACCGGTGCTACAGTCACTGTTTAAAAATCCCGAGGAACGAACGGCCAGCGAGCAGACAGCCTTAGAGAACTACGGGATCGATACCCGTGCGACACTCGGGAGTGGGGAGGGAAAATCCGGAACCTCACGGGCGGTTGTCGCGCTGCACGATACATTTGAGTCCGAATTGGAGGCCGACAGCATCGATCCAACAAATGCGGTCTTAGAGACTGTTGGATCACTCCAGTTCGAGGAGATGTCGGAACTTGAACTCCGCCAGTCGCTTCGAGAATTCCGGAAGGATGTCTCGACGGCCCTCGATTCGGAATCACCGACCGAGCACCGGGAGGCATTCAGTGAGACGCTACAGCAGCACACTGAAGAACTCAAAGAGCTACACGAAGAGATTGAGCCGAATCGGCCATTCAAGCGGATTGATTTGCAGGGCCCAGAAACCCAACGGCATAGTCGATGGCACGTCCAGGCGATGCGCTCGCGGGGGGCCGACACGCACACAGAACTGGCAAGGGAGCTGTACTTGGAACGGCTCGAAACACTAGCCGACGAACGGGGGTGGGAGTAAGCATGTCACAGGCACCATCGAATCCGGCCACCAACCGCGAGTTGTTGCCGGATACCTACGACGAGCTGTTGCCTGTTGATCATCTTATCCATGGAGAGCACAACCCCCGTCGTGTCCGGCCATCGGAAACACTGAAACAATCCATTGCCGGATTCGGGATCAATAAGCCACTGATCGTGCGTCCAGATCCGGACGAAGATGATGTATATCACATCACGGATGGCTGGCAACGCTACCAAGCTGCCGTCTCCTGTGGGTGGGAACAACTGCCGGTTCGGATCTATGAGGATACATTAGATGCTCTCGAAGCGACCGAAATGGAGAGTATTGTTCGGGAGTGGTCAACCTACGAGTGGGCACAATACTGTCGCTCCTTGGCGGACGAAATTGAGACTGGTGTAGAATCAAAGATCGAGCGTGCCCGGCAGGTTGCTGCCCGAACCAGCCGTGATGCCAATACTGTTCGACGTTACATCGATGTGCTGTCGCTGCCTGATGAAGTACATGTCCTGCTGTCGGATGGCCCAGATGGTACTGACCAGCAGTGGTCGGCATTGAAGAATTATAACGAAGATGTTCGCCAGTACGGCGATCTTCAATGGCGGGTCGCCGACCGACTCGCTCGGAACCAGAGCGACCTCTCGACTAAACGAGTGATCGAAATTGCTGCCACCGCTGTCGAGTTCCAGGCTGTTGAACAAGCCATTGAGTTTGTGGATCTTGCCGTGGCCAATCCCGAAACAAGGGTTGATATGCTCCACCGGAAGGTGTTATTCGGGGAAGATTATGATCAGTATCTGGTAATTCCTCGCATCCCGGTGCAACTCTCAACAGCGGAGAAGCGAGCGATCATGGATTACTGTCATGAGCAGCGCAAACCGCTCTCCAAGATTATCTCAGAGAATATTACAAGCTTAGCGAGTGAGCTCATGGATTCTGAGGGTGATCAGGTAAGAGGTGATGAAGATGACTAGATGGCATGGTGTCGATGAACTCCGACAGTCATGGTGCTTGCTTACTCTAGGTGTCGATCAGACAGATTCTGAAACGTACATACAAACCTGTGAAATTGGAGACGGAAATGCAGATCAATTAGTCGAAACAGATAGATTCTCCACGAGTGATTCTAACGGGGAATCCGAGTTGTTACACGCGATTGGCGCAAAATTAGATGAGCGTCGGTACGACGGTGTTTCCTTGGTTACACCGACTTGTGAAACACTATCGATCCTCCGAACACGATTCGTTGAATGCGACGACATTCAGCAACCAACATTACGAGGGTTCAATCATATTGCTGTCTCCGAATTACTGGAAACATATTTCAACAAAAATTGTACAGGCCAAGAGCCATCTCCGATTGACCAGTACCTGTGTGATGAATCGACAGCAGGTGAAGACTGGCTCTCTAAAATTGAAGAGGTTTCTGTGACTGCGTTGTGGGAAGCTCAGACTACTATAAGACCGCTGGTACCGCCGGAAGCCCTCCGAGGTACGCCACTGTAGTTCAGGAGAAATTCATGGATACAAATCCCGAGACGACGTTTGTTCGTCGCAAATTCACGATCACAGAAGAATTGGACGCAGAATTAGAACAGATGGCTGATAATAACTACCAAGGTAACGTGAGTCTGTGTCTACGGCAATCGATCTCTGATCACCGTGAAACGCTCAATGGAAACGGTGATCTCACTATTCGCCACTTGATTGAGTCTGTCGCCCACATCGAAGACCAGATCAATAATCTTACTGAATCAGTCAACTCATTAAACGAACAAAAACACCCATCAGACGGAAGTCTATCTGAGGCGGAAAGTATGGGTGTTAACTTAGAGGAAGGTGCTGATCCAGCCGCAAAACAGGTTATCTCTGTTTTAGAGAAGGCAAATACACCGCTCAGAGTAGCAGATATCATCGAGTACGTTGAGATGCAACCTATTGATGTTCGGCAAATATTGGGCTACCTGATAGACCACGGTCATGTATTCACTACTTCAGGAAACCCACCTCGATATCATCTTGCCAAAATTAGCCCTTCTCTGAATAATGATCACAATAGGCATCGAGGTGAGGACCTATGACGCCGTGGTCGTCAAACAGTGACACGATAACAGATTGGTTTCGTACTCATATATCTCGTCTTACTCAAGAGTCATATAGCCAAAATATCGAGCCTGAAGTTACAGATTCGGATCGATTCACAGTTTCGGACCCATTTGTTTGTGCATACCTAGAAGCCCGAAGCGGTCGGAAACTCACTGAAGAGTCTGCATCAACATATGAGAATCACCTAAGCCAGTATGTTTCCTTTCTCAAAGCTCGTGACGTGCATATTCTGGATGTTACCCTCACAGATATAATTGCATACGTTGAGAATTGTGTGGATCTTGGGAACCGCCAATCGACGATTGAGGGCAAGCTGACGGCTGTGCATGAGTTGTATGTCTATATTCGGTTACGAACCGATGCTGCTGACGTATTGACAATTGATCCAATCGAATTAGATCGAATCGATCTATCAGAATACAATACGCCGCCACCAATTGAACGCGAACCACTTGATCGGCAAGAGCTTCGGAAACTGTTTGATGCGATGAACAGCTACCGGAATCGTCTGATAGTAATTGTCGCAGCTGAAACAGGGTTGCGAAACTCTGATCTTCGAAATATTCAGGTTACTGATGTCAATTTTGAGGCGTGCGAAATCTACGTTCGTGATCCAAAGAATGGGGCACCCTACAATGTGCCTATTAGCCGGGAGCTACGAACAGAACTTCAAATATGGTGTGATCAATATCGCGCTGGTTATGCAGCAGGAACGAGTGGGGAGTATCTGTTTCCTGCACACAATGGAGGGAAACTGAAGACCAACAGTGGACTGAATACTATCGTCACATCTGCGGCAGAACGAGCTGGTCTTCAGAGGACAATTGGGACATCGGAGGTTCCACCTGGACAACGTGAACAGTACGATGGAGACATAGAAGTAAGAGAATGGAATCGGGTGACGGTTCATACACTTCGACATACTTGTCTCACACTAATGAAAGAAGCAGGCGTACCGCTTCCATACCGGCAACTGGTAGCTAACCACCGTAATCCGAAAACCACTCAACAATATTCCCATGGGCGTGGGCAGGAGTTTTCATCGATCCGAGATCGATTTGACGTGCCGAGATAGTTTCTATCGTGATCTACTACGTTCTATACGCAACCGTCTGTAGATATCTATTATTTTATCAAATATTGGTAGTATAGTATTTAGAATAATAAACTCACAGACACAATCATTTGTATGATATATTCTATCTTTATTAACCCACTATGTTCAGAATTGACAAGATTCGCAGATCCACTTAGGATGGGAACTAAATGCCCACTTCAGTTCTTCAAACGGGCGTTTGAAGAACTGAAATGGGAATTACATGGGCATTACCCCAGTTAATGTAACGAGAGTGAAAGTATTTGAGATAGTTCACCGAATAGAATACTTATACATAAATCAGATTATGAACAAAAATGGTGTCTAATCATACAGTATCTACCTCGCTGTAGAGAATACTTATAGAATTGAGATGTCGATTCCATCAAATTTCTTTCTTATTTCTTCTCTGGAGGCCTCCTCATCGATGCCGTATTCATCCGTTACATCTCTTGAGTGATCCAATGCATATATTCGTGCGTCTTTAGATACCTCGTTATTTTTCAACAACCGAGAGAAGGTATGCCGCAGAGTATGCACATCTACTTTCCATTTAGTCCTATAATCTCTATTATTGTTGAACATCTCTTTTTGTTTTCCAGTTATCGATATTTCGCCTATCTTTTCTTGGATTCCAGCCTCTTTGGCAGCAGTATGTACAAGTCTATTATATTCGTCTTTTGATAATTTTCCCTCTTTTCTAGAAGGAAATAGATATGGATTGTCTTCATTTGTAATATAACTTGTGCGAACATTTTGAATCCAGTGCTCAAGCAAGGCAGCTAATTTGTTGGTCAGTGGTATTATATAAGTTCCTCCAGATTTTGTATTTTTTAGTTTTATTTGCTTCTTTTCTAGATTTACATCAGATAATTTTATTAAAGTAGTTGCTTTGGCTCGGGGTCCTGTTTCTATATTAGTGAGAACCATCAATTTGTTTCTGAGATCGTCTAATGCCGCCATCAGTTGCTTTATTTCTTCGTTTTTAAGTGGTTCTCGCTCATATTTAGTATCCGTGCTATAATTACTTGGATCTATATTTTCAGACATCTTCCAAGAAACTTCTGGGAACTTTTTATTCTCTGCTTCAAACCGGCTTATTGCCCCTTTGATTGCGCTCTTATCTCTGGTAATCGTAGATTTAGCTAACCCTTGTTTCCCTCGATCTTCGAAATAATCTCGTACATCTACAAATTCGACATTATTTATACAGACTCCTTGTAGATGAATGCTCTCAATAAAAAATCGAAGAGAACAATTATACTCATACACTGATTTCACAGGTGCCTCATTAGATAAGTATGCAATACAGTGGCCGCATTTAGGGGGAGTAATATCTAACTCGTCAATTTTTTCTTGATACTTATTTTTCATTTCTTCATAACAACCACAAACTGTGGTGCTATCTGAATTTTTTCTTTTTTCAACCTTTCTATTTTTCTTATTCTCTCTTTCACCCTCTGTTTTCTTGTCTGGGGTGCTTCCCGTCGATTTTTGATCGGTTCTATTATCGAAATCCGTCAGCTTCTTATTTTTATCTGTCATTTTTATATATCAATTTCGTACTTGTCGGTATTGTCACTGACTGGGCTGATAATGCCCTCTTGTTGTAGAGATCTGATCTTGGGAACCACAGATACAACATCTCCCCCAATCCTCTCTACAATGTCATCAACAGACAATGGATGAGATTTAGTTAGTTCTTTAACAATTTTATTTTCTGTTTCAGAGTTGGTTTCAGAAGCTAAACTATCTGCATTATCTGACGATTGTTCAGCTATATGAACCACATCAGAGTTTTGTTCTTCTATTTTCTCGTGTACAGTTTCAATTTCTTGTGTTAGGTGTTTGATTTCTGTCTGTAATGATTCAATATCTGTATTTTCATTCTCACTAAGATACTGCGAGTGATGCTGAATTGCTGCTCGCACAGCCTCACTACGAGATGCATATCGCTTCTCAACAATTTGATCCAGCAGATCATTATGGTGATCAGTAAGGCAGATCTTCGTGCGTATAATATCGCCTGTATCAGTAGTTTGACCCTGTTCTGAGTCTGATTGGTTTTCTTGATTCATTCTACACTCGATAATTAGTGAAAGGATAGGGAAGATAACAGGTCGATGGGGGGGTAGGCAAAAATTATATATAGTTCGTTTATCGCTCAAATTCATCGTTCAAAATAATCATAATTGTAGCACTATATGGCAATGTATGGACTTAGAGGAAGATCGGAACATTCAGTCCAGTCATATATATAAGAATGAGCGAAAGTTCCTAGCTGGATTACCGCATAGTGATGATCTAGATTCTGAAAAAAAGAACAAAGCCCGCCGTAATATTATAAATAAACGTCTTCCCAGTCTTCCCCAACGGATACAAGCCCTGGTAGATGATATTGCACTTTTAGATGCTGGTGGATTTCTTGATTCAGAGTATGGGTCAGAAGAGTGGGAAGAGTTGCTAAATATCGAACCCCGACTCCACTTGGAACGAGATTCCGAGTTCGTTGAGCCTCATACTTGGATGCCTAATACTAAATTTGATCACGAGGTTCGCTTGGGCTATACAATAGGACAAATGCTCCGGTCACTTACGTTCTTGTCAGACACAAACGTTAGCTACGATGAATTGGGATGGGGGTTTACAATAGGAATGTTCGGTGAGCCTCGTTCTAATTTTAAAAAAGAAAAGAGAAATATGGCTAGTTATTTGGATTATATTCAGAATAAATTTGAAGATAAGAACGAATATGCATCAGAAATAAATGATGTGATAGAAATGAAATCAGTTGAAGAAGAGTTATCTCAGAGCTCTATTAATGAAAGGCATATTCTAGGAAATCACAATGGTATGAGAGAAAGGAGTCAAAAAGCAAGACGGGCAGTTCAAAAATATAAACAAGCAGATTCTGATTCAGTTGGACATAAGACAAATGATCATGACTTGGAGTACTTGAGATTTTTAGAAGAGATACTAACTCATCCTGAGGAAATCGTTGGTGCAGTGGAATTAATAAATCAAATCCGAGACTCAATTAAATTGATGAATAACAGCCAAAGTGGTCAACTCTTTGCTAAAGAAGTCTTTCAGGTGGTTTGGAACACAGACAGTAGATATATTAGGAGAAACAAAATAAAAAGTGAATGTAATGCAAGTAAGAAACAAGTTACTGAAATAATGAATAATCTCGGGAGTGATTCCTCTTCTGATAAATGGATAAATGAACCCCCTCTCGTCAAGAGAGAAGGAAATAATAGAGTAGGTGGAAAATGGTCATTAACAGATCTTGGCTATGTAGTTGGATACGCGATGTTCGAAGAAAATGGGGGCGAATTTGTTAACCGTGCTATTGGTCAAGTTATTACAGATCAGCCTGACCAACATGAGATACATAATAGAATTTTTGACGCCATTTTTGAAATATGAACGCTTATTTGTAAAATTAAATGTGCCGTTGTAGTCTAATTCGTAAAAAAAGCCATTCGTGTGCAATATATCAACAGTCATTCGATGATAGTTCGGTTCTACAGATGGGCGTACGCTTCTAATCGGCGTTTTCGTATTGCTGCCATAGAAAACGTAAATGCTGTACTCATGTCTCTCAAAGAGATGGTAACAACTTGCTTAGTAGGTTCCAAAGACTGCTTTCAGTTCGTCTTGCATTGATTCACGGCGGTATCGCCGTTTTTCGGCTTCTGAGAGATAATTTTGGGAAACAATCTCAGTACTTGACGAACCCTGATCCGCAGCGATACCCTTCAAGCCTTCCATCATCTGCTTGACTGCTTCGTTGTAGGTTGTATACCAGAATCGACGCCCCATCTTGGCAGTTGGCGTTACACCCTCAACGGTGACATCGGCGGTCTCAGCAAGCTGTTTGAATCGGTTTGTGACCGTCTGCGGTGTGATGTGACCCGTTGTTGACCGATCAGATGGGAAAAGATAGCCATCCCACCCAGGGTCATCAAGATCGACAATTCGCTGTTTCAGAACATCAACACCGAATAGCACGGCGACCTCACCAGGCCCGTTCTTGCGTTGCTCGAAGACGATTCGGTTGTCCTCGTCATCACCGAGAACAAACTGATCCACCGTGAGTGAGGCTACTTCATTCGGCCTTAGTCCCCACGCACCGAGTGCCAACAGTAACAACTTTTCGTCGATACTCTCGGCTGCCTCGTAGATGGCTCGCATTCCGTCGGCGTCAACAGTCTTGTTATCGGGATTATCAATCTCCCAGCGGAACTGGTCATTGGCTCCATCAAGTGGATTGTACTTTGCACCTTGGAAGCGAACCTGATAGTCGTAGAATTGTTGTACGTCGCCGAGGTACTTGAGCCGGGATTGATCGGTTGAGAGCCGATCTTTGAGTACGTCGAAGACGGCCATACAGCGGTCGTTTTCGGTGGGCCGTTCCTCTATATCGTCGAGGGTTCGCGTGAGGCTAACCGCTCCATGCAGCTGCTCGTATATTCGAGTGTACTCGGCTAGACGGGAGCGACGACTTTTGACTGTAGATTCAGCGAGTTCCCCGCGATCACGTTGTGTCGAAAGATACTTCTTGATCGCTGTAACCGTCTCGTCGTTCTGAACACTCCAGTCGTAGCCGGAATCATGGTCAGAGTCCCTAGGGGTATGGTCGCCAAGACCCACTTCCTCGACGAAGAATTCCTTCACAGTCAGGTCATGATGCTCCTGAAGAGCGTAGGACAACCCCGAGAAGCCGTGGTCAGCCAGCCATTCGTAGCTGGGACGGCCGTGATCTGGGTCGTGATCGTCGTCTCGCATCGCCGGTCGAATCTCGCTGTAGTAGAAATCGACCAACTCGTCGAGTGACTTCCGTGACCACTGGTACTGTGATTCGCTCACGGGAACCGCCTCGCTGTGGTTTGGGGTGATTTGATATCGGCCATTCTTGTGGAGTAGCGTTTATCTCACAGCTATCTAATAGTTTTGGTGAGTTGAGTGTCGTACTTGGACAACTGACTAAGTAGCAAATAGCCCGTGAATAAGCCGAAGCATCAATAAACTATATGACGCTACATCAAAATCAGACAAGATTTATTATTTATAAGCCAACAAATCATTTCCAATTTTCAAATGGCTCTTACATAAGATAGCGAAACAACGGCGCCGATCTCAAACCTATAAAATCGAGCTGTGCAAAATACAGAGATTAAATCCAGCAAAGACAGTGTATCGGTCAAACTGGTCGGGGGAACGCATAATTAGATATTTCTCGATAGAGAATCACAACGTATTTATGAAAAATGACCCAAATGGTGAGGATCTAAAACTTACCTCAACTCGACGACACACTCTTAAATTGGTTGCTGGAGCGACACCTACAGTTATATTTGGAACGGGATCTGCGACAGCACAAACACAGAATAGACAACAGTGGGCCTTCGAAGTTGAGGGTAGCATTGAATCACCACCAACCGTGGTTGATGATACGGTGTTTATTGGTAGTCTGGACACAAATCTGTATGCAGTAGATGCTGAGACGGGAGACCAACAGTGGACGTTTGAAACCAATGGTCGGATTTTTTCATCTCCGACCGTAGTGGATGGGAACGCCTACATTGGGAGTCATGATAAACACCTGTACGCGGTGAATGCTGAAACAGGTGAACAACAATGGACGTTTGAAACCAATGGTCGGATTTTTTCATCTCCGACTGCAGTGGGCGGAACCGTCTACGTTGGCAGTCGTGACAACAACCTCTATGCAGTGGATGCAGAGACGGGTAACCAACAGTGGGCCTTCGAAACTGGAGATATTGTAGTTTCATCACCAACTATCGTCGATGGCATCGTCTATGTTGGCAGTCACGACAACAATCTATATGCGGTGGATGCAGAGACAGGCGACCAACAGTGGGCCTTTGAGACTGCGAATTCTATTGCCTCGTCGCCGACGGTTGAAAATGACACTATTTTCGTCGGGAGCAACGACGCCAATCTTTACGCAGTGGATATCAAGACTGGAAATCTACAATGGGCCTTCACAACTGGTGGCATTGTTTATTCGTCACCAACGGTAGCTGATGGGACTGTATTCGTCGGAAGTGATGGCAGCAATCTCTACGCCATAAATGCTGAGACTGGTGAGCAACGATGGGTCTTTGAAACTGAGCGAATTGTTTACTCGTCGCCAACGGTAGTTAATGGAACTGTCTTCGTTGGCTGTCTTGATTCTAATCTCTATGCGGTGGATGTCAAAACTGGCAACCGGCAGTGGGCTTTTGAAACCGGTGATGTAGTTTATTCATCGCCGACAGTGGTCGATGGTACTGTCTTCGTCGGGAGTTACGACAACAATCTCTACGCGCTGGATGCAGATGTGAGCGGGTCAAGTGAAGGGTCTCGGGTCAATTTGGGCACACTGGGACATCACGGAGACTGGAATCAACAGGCATCGTCAGGTGAATCCAGTAGTCCGAAAGTTGATGTGCGTAATGTATCATTGAATCCAAAGGAAGTTACCAGTACCAATGAAACACACGTACTCACGTTCGCTGTTGAGAACCTCAGCACTGATAATGGAAAAGATGACTTTGACATAGCAATGCCGAGCAATGTTGAGGTTGATAATGTTAGTATCGTCAGGTCAGATGGGCTTGAACCGACGCCATCTGATCCAACACCATCGAGTCCAATTGAATTCAGTGTAAACCCAAGCACAGGCGATATTACCAATTCTCCTGTTGAGTTTGAAGTTGAACTTAATCTTTCCCCAGCCGGTAACTGACAGACACGCACTGTCTATCCTGCATGCCAATTGGTAGCAATATCGCTAATCTGACTGTTGTTTCACTCAGTTAGGCAAGAATATTCCAAATTCCCTATTTCTATGAAGAATAAAACCGCTTTGCGACGGGGTTTATTCGAGATCTCTTCGTGACAGTAGTGAGGAGGCGGCAGTTGGCTTGACCGAAGCTGGTTGCGTGCTAATGGAAGACCGGAAGATCAATTTCTCTGATACAGCGAAAGATCAACTTAGAGCCGTAATTTCAATCCCGCTGCTGTCGAATGTGAGATTCGCGCTGTCCACGACAGCATGGAATCGTTTGCGATGATGACCATCAGCGTCGAGTGCAACGGTACTTTCGATCAGCCCAGCTGACTCAAGAGAGTTCAGCCGGCGATAGACGGTCGGGCGTGACGCGTCCAGTTCCTCGGCTAACGTGGCGGCGGCTGTCGGACGATCAGCCAGAGCCGTCAAGATATTCCGTGCATACGTGTCGGAGATGACCTCCAGAAAACACTCTGCATCGATGGACTCTGTCGTGTGGGGTTCTGTACTGTGCCGGGAGTCCGGTGGTTCGCTCTTAGACTCTATCGCTGACATCGTATTTGTACAGTCCGACCGATACCCAGTGTAGCCCGCTGCTATCATTCTCAATCGAACTCTGAAGCAACTCTAGTTATCTTCAGCATGTTAGCTTTAAATGGTATATTCTACATTTCGGATAGGTGACTGCAAAGCAAGGGGCAGACAAATCATGCTGGGAACCTGTGAACTTTCTCAGCCGGGAGATACTTGATGGATGGCTCGTCTTGAACAACTAAGATGGCCCCCGAGCAATCAACCGTGACAGTCTCTGTTGGCGATTCAGTGGCTGATACTGAAGATGATGACCCCGACGAAGCCATTGTCGTGGACTGCCCTGCAGACAAAACAATCGCCGATTGGGAACACGAAACGGATTCGGGAACGACCACGGCTGCTGCGGAAAATCCAGAGTATGCTACCGACGAACAACTCGTGATCGTGGCGTTTCGAGATGCCCTTGCCGATACGCTCGACGACTGGCAAGCTCTTGACCCAGATGCGCTCTTTGAGCAGGTCGTCGAACACGACATCAACCAGTATGGATTTCCAGCAGGTCGCTTGGAACAGATCGAACCTGGCGAGTTAGACGCAGAATGGCTTGATAGTCTTGCTGAGCGGTTTACCGACGCTGGCTGGGATGTTACTCACAAGACGACTGAACTCCGCCTCACTCAGTATGATGAAGAGTATCGGATTACCGCAGATGGGACAGTTGTCGGCGAAGGTGAGTATCGAGAGCCACTGGAAAATATCGTTGCGATTGAACGATGACCACAACCAGCATACGCTCTCTCCATGGTAATCGCTGCTCTTCACAGTACTAAATTGAATCACTTTTCAACCTCGGCAGCGTGCTTGTGGTATGGAAATTTCTGATGATTTGCTTTGCCTCTTCACTGCCCAGGTGGGTGCTGAAGACGATTCATATCACATTGAGATTCCGGATCGAGAGATAGAGAACAGCGCGATAGACACGAGTGGAACATACCGCGTGGCACTGCTGCCGGTAGATGCAGACACTGTATCTGACTCCCCAGCTGATCAACCAGCCGAGCCAGCACCTGAACAAGAAGACAAGCAACAGCCACCTGTCGATGTCGGCGAAACACGTGAAGTTGAGATCGATAGCATCGGAGACAAAGGCGACGGGATTGCCCGAATTGATCGAGGCTACGTTGTCATCGTTCCGGACACAAAGGTTGGCGACCGAGCAACCGTTCGGATTGAGACTGCAAAAGAGAATGTTGCTTTTGCAGAAGTCGTTGAACGACATCACACACCCCAACACAACTGAGATTCACTATCAGATAGCTACGAGTATGACCGAGTTCAGCACTGGAGACACAGTTCGCATCGATATCCCTGACGAGACAGACCCTGATCATGACCAGTATCACGGCGACCACGGTCGAATTATTGATGTCGTCAAAGGCGAGCTAACGACACTCACCGGCGAGCAAATAGAGGAGCCACGCTACCGGATACGATTGCCAGACGGTGAAGAACTTGAGCTCCCAGCCCACGCCATCCGGCCACCACTCCAATAACGGCTCCGACAAGTAGACACAGAAAATCAGATCTGAGCAACAGTTTCACACTCGTTTCTATCAGCCAAGGGAACTTTGAGTTGGAATTTAACACATTCGGTAGAAATATATTTCGCTATTTCAACAATCGATTGGGCAATGTTCGAATTAAATAGTTTCCAGCGGGATCTGCTGTATTGTATCGCTGGGCTAGGTGGCTCATACGGCCTTGGAATCAAGCGTGCGGTCGAAGACTACGGAGACACAGAAATCAATCATGGACGGTTGTATCCCAGTCTCGACACGCTCGTTGAGAAGGGGTACATCGCTAAGAGTAGTATTGATGACCGAACAAACAACTACGAATTGACTCCAGAAGGGCGGGCGTTGCTTGCCGACCGCCACGAATGGGAGGCGAAACAACTCTCTGAAGGTGACAATGGGTAGTCGATTCGGCTCTGACCAAGCGGAATAATCACCCACCTATCGGTCATTCAGGTTCTGCAGACCACTCAGCCCGATCAATCGAGTAGCCGCCACACTCTGGACAGGAGTGATGGTGGACAGGAAATTGGCTCCCACAATGCTGGCACTCGTACGGAGCACCCCGGTCATCTTGCCCAGAAAGCACCGCCAAAATCGCCCCCACGACACTCATGGGTACTCCCACACTGGAGGCAAATATAATAGTTGGTGACCGTTAAAATCGCAATCAAGCACCCGAATTATGGATCAGCTCCCGACCGGGTGTGAAATGTAGTGCCTGATTTGAACTCGGTGAGTTCTTCGATCAGGGCTTCTAATCCTTCGACCTCTTCTCGGAGTTCATCAGTTTCCTCACCTTCCGCAGCGGCTAACAGAGATTGTATTTTGCACGAAGCTATCAGCAGGAAACCATTAGTAAAGTTATTATTTTTGTGGCAGGCTCAACGACCGAAACCGATCAATGGCTGTGCACCTTGGGTAGTTTCACAACAATTGACTGGCTGATTATTTTGAACTGAATGATAATGCTCGCTCTGCACATTTAATTAAGATAAAACGACTGACGACTATCTCTGGAGAGATTTTTTATTATATTATATTTTCCACACAAATATTTATACAATATTTTATCAATTGATCCACTATGAGTGTAAGCCAGTTTGATTTGGTCTTATTCGGAATTCCGGCACTAATATCAGCAGGTGTTGCAGTGGTTGCGTGGCAACACCGGTCGAACCCCGGTGGTAAGCCACTTGTTATCCACGGGCTTGCGTCAACCGTCTGGATACTTAGCTACGGAGCAGGCACCAGACTAGACAGTCAACTGATTGCTCCTCGTATGTTGGGCGTTTCGTGGCTTGCTGCGGTTATAGTGGCGTTTTCCGGTATGTATGTCGCTGCAGAGTATACTGAACGAACGTGGCTCAAACGGCCAATCGCACTGGGCAGTGTTGGTGGCTATCTCTGTCTTGAGGCACTACTAATCGGACTCAATCCTGGCGGCCTGTTCTATACCCGTGCGCCGATGGTTGTGCAAAATGGGACACCAGTCTATGAGTTTGGTGCCTGGTGGGCAGTTCACCTGTTTGTAGTATTTGTCGCAGCCACTGCTATGCTGGGGATGTTTCTCGACGCATATGTGACCCAGAGTGGTGCGTATCGCCAACAGGCCCGTGCAATACTTGGCGGTGTCGCAGTCATCTATCTGGCGGCTATTATTGAAGTCGCCGGACTTGAGCCGTATCCAGACCTGTTATACAATGCAACGATGGCCGGGAGTACGGTTCTGTCCGTGACCTTTCTCTGGGCACTATTCTACGTAGATTTTCTGGAATTAATCCCTACCGCACGTAGGGTGCTGTTAGAGGATATAGACGATGCTGCAGTTGTCCTTGATCAGCAGGACCGTCTCGTTTACGCCAACCGGGTTGCTCATGACCTGTTTGGTACTGATCTAGAGTACGTTGGTATGCCAGCAGACGAATTTGTTTCCTCAACCGGAGATCAAGATCTCAGCCAGCTCACCGAGATGGACAATGGTAAGATAGAAATCAAGATCATGCCCAACAGTGAGAAACGACACTTTTCTGTGACAGCCTCAACAGTCGGCGACGACGAGAGACGCCGTGCATTCGTATTGCATGAAATCACGGCAGAAAAAGAGTACAGACAGCAAATTGAAGAGCAACGAGATAATCTGGATATTCTTAATCAAGTGTTGCGTCACGATATCCGGAACGATCTCCAACTGATACTTGCGTATACAAAAATGGTCGCGGACATCATAGATGATGAGGAAGCAGAAACGCATTTGCAGACCGTCCATGAAAATGCAGAGCATGCCGTTGATCTCACAAAGGTAGCCCGAGAGATGGCAGCTGTCATGCTCTCAGCGGAGCAAGAACTTGAACCGATCAGTATCAGTTCGGTAGTACAATCTGAGATTGAACAGGTCAGGGAAGCATATCCAGACGCTAACATCATCTCTGCTGCGGAGGTTCAGCAGGTATCTGTGCGAGCTAACGAAATGTTAGGCTCTGTGTTCCGCAACCTACTGAAGAATGCAATGCAGCATAACGACAAACCAGTTCCGACCGTTGCCGTGTCATCGAACACAGAGGAGGGGAGTATTAAAATCCGAGTTGCAGACAATGGCCCAGGCATTTCTGACGCCGCAAAGGAGGATATCTTCGGCAAGGGTGAGAAAGGACTCGACAGTGAGGGTACCGGAATTGGGCTGTACCTCGTCAAGTCGTTGGTAGAGAGCTACGGTGGTGATGTTTGGATCGAAGATCGCGAAGAAGGCGACGTTATTGATACTAAAACACCCGCCGATACCCCTTCTGAGGGTGCGGTGTTTGTTGTTGAGCTGCCGACGGTACGGAGAGATTAGTTGACTGACGCTCAGAGTTGCGCAACGACTACAGTCGGCTCGTCCACCGGTAGACTCACTCAGGATGAACCGGCTCTCGATAGTCCGAACACCGAGCGAAAACACGCTGCTCACCGTCAGACTCGTACTCAATCAATACCGACCCAGCTGGGAGTATCGAACCGCAGAACGGACAAACGCCAATCGACTGATCCTGGTCGGCCATACGGGAAGAGGAACTTGGAGCGTGTGACGACCCGCCAAGTTCCAACTGGGCATACAAATTGCATCTACAAAATACTCATCCACCCATAGCAAAGCTGAACAGGACGATACAACGCGGTAGGGCCAGTTCTGTGACGAATGGCTTCTCCAGACCACCACTTGTTTGCCACCGGAACAGAGAGGCTATCCAGCGGGTGCGTAGTTCAGTTTGGCAGAACAACCGGAGTGCGTCTCACCAGCAGGGCCGTGAGTCCGCGCGGCACGGCCACTGACTGCAACGCTGGTAAGGCGTCCGGAAGGCCATAGGTTCGAATCCTAGCGTACCCATCAACATATCAACTGATCCGCGTTACTCTTGGTTATACTGGAGATTCATCACCCACTGGGTGAACACATCGCTTTGCGAATCGACATCATCCTCACCGATAAGCGGTGAGAGCATGTCACCAGCCATCAACAATCGGTAATCGAGATCCGTATCGGTCGGTGTCAGATAGTATGTCTTCCTGCCATTGTACATCGTCTCCGTGCGCTCAATCAACTCAGCTTCCAACAGCCGATCAACGATGCGGCTCCCCGTGCGCGAAGAGACATCCAGTCCTTTCCAGAGCTCACTTTGGTGGATACCGCCAGTCTCCTCGATCAGTTCCAGTCCACGGTGCTGGGACTCAGATAACTCAACAGTAGGTTCAGCAACGCTCACATAATCGCATAGATCCGAATTTCACTAAATCTGTCGATAGAAGTCTCCTAACCAAGAAATAATCTAGATTCTAAGTTGTGAATTTTAGGCATTTGTCGGCAAGGCATACTCCTCAGCCAACTCCACGAGATCATATACGTGAATCCCAGATTTGAACCACAGTACCCGGTCGTCCATCCCTTCGAAATCGTCTGCCGAGCAGTCCAATCGTTCTGAAACCGCCACCACGAGATTGGCTGCGTCTGCTTCCCTGATCTTCGTCAACTTCTCTGAGAGGTACTCTGGCGTCCAGAAACCAACGATTTCGAGGATTACACGCCGACCATCAGGATGCTCAATTGCAAAATCAGGCAACATCACCTCTGCGCCGAGATCGATGACATCATCCTCACGTACGAGATCCCAATCGGTGTTCGCTCGCTCCCACTTGGTGGCGAGTGTCCGTTCAACATCGCTGTCAAAGTCGCTCTGTGCCGAATAGTGTGAAGAGAGGCCATCAGTGTGATCCAACGCAAGCGTTCGGCGGTGATCCGTTGTTCCGGTCGTCTCGTCGAGAATCTCTGCCTCCATCTCCCAGCGCGTACACAAGGGCAGAGCTGGCAGGAAATTCGCCATCCGAATGCCGTACTTCCGCGATTTCGAAAACAGCGAAGCGGCACCATCTAGCACAGCTTCGTATCCATCGGCTCCGTCCGTACTCTCAACCCTGCTTCCGGTATCATCAATCGGATAGATCCGATGCATCAACCCAAAGAGTTTGACGTAGCTGAACACCGTCGAGAAATTGTCCCAGACGCGAATCCGCATCTCCGTCGCATCGTAGAGAACAGCCTGCGCTAACGCCAGATTGTAGCGGGTGAGTAGCCACTCGACGGTGATCGTATCATCGGCATACGATTCCGCACTGTCACCGGTGAGCTGTGTGGTCGTCGTCGTCTCATCGTCGTCATGGCCTTCGATGGCCTGGTTGCCGAAGCGAACGAGCCGTTTGTTTTCGTCGAGGTCAGCGTACATTCCTTTGTAGCACTCCTCAAGCGAGATCCCGAGTCGGTCAGCGACGTTGCTGTAGATATCCAGTGGTTGGGTATCATCGCCGAGTGTCGGTTGGCGGACGACCGGATAGGAGTCGTTGGCTTTCTCGAACAGTCGCCGACGGATCTCCTGTGGATCGACCGGGGCGATAACTTCGAACTCACACTCGTCTTTGAGTAGTTTCGCCAGCCCTTGGACGATTTTGTAGTCCGTATCGGCGATTGTCAACTCGTCAATCGTCGCCTCTAACTCGCCTTTCGGCTCGCCCAGATGCTCGGTGAAGATGTCGATCAGTTCAGCTGCCGTCTGTTGATATCGCTCCTCGTCGGGATCGACAAACAGCGGGGTGACCGTGTCGCCGTCCGTCCGGGATCGGGCGAGGTCGGCAGTGAGCATCAGGCCACCCCCTGTCGGCGGCGATCCGACACGTAGGTCTCCATCGTATCTTCGGTGATGATCTCATAGAGCCGAGCGGGTTGGCTGTCGTCAGTCGGGCGGAGAATACGGCCGAGTCGTTGAGCGTACTGCCGTTTGGACGCACTCCCAGAGAGGATGATCCCGACGTTGGCAGCCGGGACATCGATCCCTTCATCCAGAACTTGTGAGGTGGCCAGCATCGAATATTCACCAGTGCGGAACCGTTCCAAGATCTCGGTTCGTTCGTCGGTGGCTGTCTGGTGAGTGATACAAGGGACAATGAACTCCTGGGAAATCTCGTAGGCGAACTCGTTGTTGGCAGTGAAGATGATCGTTCGGTCGTCGTAGTGCCGTTTCAGGAGGTTATCGAGGGTGTCGAGTTTCTTCTCGGCGGTGCGGGCGATTTTCTCGGCTCGTTGTTTAGCGATGAGAGCTCGTCGGCCTTGCGGGTCATACGAGGTTCGTTTGAGAAACTCCTGGTAGCCGTCTTCCTTCCAGAGTTCGATATCGTGAGTATCGATATACTCGCGGTAAATCTGGTACTCTTCGTCGTAGGTCTCCCGTTCGTCACCGGTGAGCTCAACCTGTAGGTGGATCGTCTCGTACTCGCTGAGGTACTCCCCAGTCAGCTCATCGACGGCCTCCTGATAGACGACCGAACCGAGCAGGTCTTCCAGGACTTCGTGTTGTTCGTCGGCCCGTTCGTAGGTAGCAGTAAGCCCGAGGCGATACGGTGCTATCGTCATCTCGGGGATCTGCTGGTAGGTGGGTGCCGGGAGATGGTGGACTTCATCGACGACAAGCAAGCCGAATCGGTCGCCGTACTCGTTGATGTACCGATAGGCGGAATCGTAGGTCGTGACCGTGATCTCGGTGACGTTGTGGCTACCGCCTCCGAGAACGCCAACACCGTCTGGGAGTTGCTCGCCAAAGGCGTTGGTAAGGGTGGCATGCCACTGATTCATCAGGTCAATCGTCGGGACGACAACAAGCGTACTGACACCGGCGTCAGCGATAGCCTGGACGGCGAGGAACGTCTTGCCGCTGCCAGTTGGGAGGACGACACTTCCACGTCGGTCGTTATCCCGCCACGCTGCCAAGGCGTCCTGTTGGTAGTCTCGTGGTTCAATAGCGACCGATGGCGTGAGATCGAACTCAGAATATGAACGAGCAACATCCTCGAATTCAGCGAGACTCGCCGTCGATTCCCGAAGTGTGGCTTGCCCGTCACCGGTGGCCCACTCGTAGATCCCTCGATAGTGCTGGGCTTGAGCCCGGTACTCCTCGACACGGTCGTCCCATTCAGCGTGAGGGACAGTATCGGGAGCATCCGCAAGCAAGAGAGTGCCGTCGTCGAACGAGAGACGCATTCGGGTCGGCCTACAGTGGGGACGTACTTGTCGCTGCTGGGTCAACAGACAAATGAATCAATCATCTATCGACCAAACCACTAACGGCGTATATTCGCTTTAGACGGTCGAAATCAGGGGATTTACACTTGGAATGTGGGGTGTGCAGTGGCATACTGACCACAGCTGTGCTGGTGCACGCTGGGAATACTGTAATTTAGTGTACACACTCGACTATCCGAGCGGCCTTTATTACTTCTTATATACCACTTTTATATTAGTGGGTGCTGTATCTCCGATTGTACTACTAACACATGGTCAAGCCGACAGAAACAATCGAAATCCAGAACGTCGTTGCATCCACAGGGATCGGTCAAGAACTTGATCTCGAAGCACTTGCGACCGACATCCCAGGAGCCGATTTTAATCCTGACAACTTCCCCGGGTTGGTCTATCGAACGCAAGACCCAAAGGCTGCCGCACTGATTTTTCGCTCCGGTAAGATCGTCTGTACCGGTGCATCGAGTACCGAGGAAGTGCACGGCGCACTCGATATCGTCTTCGAGAAATTGCAGGGGCTGGGGATTCCAGTCGGTGACGATCCAGAAATCACCGTCCAAAATATCGTCTCCAGTGCAGACCTCGGCTACAGCCTCAATCTTAACGCGCTCGCAATTGGACTTGGACTCGAAGATGTCGAGTACGAGCCAGAGCAGTTCCCAGGGCTCGTCTACAGGATGGATGATCCCGAAGTCGTCATTCTACTCTTCGGCAGTGGGAAAATCGTGATTACCGGTGGCAAAACGCCAGAAGACGCCACTGTAGGCGTCGAGAAGATGACCGAACGGATTGACGAACTCGGCTTGGCAGGCTGATTGTCGGAGACCACGTCACACCGATTCACTGCTACCTTGCCAGTCGCACGATCACAAGCTGATCCCACGAGGTTTGACTCCAAAGCAGTTTACGACCCGTAAATATATGCGTTTGCGGAAACGCATACGTATATGTATGACAATACGCGCAGCAGTATTCCTCGACAAAGGTGGTACCGGAAAAACAACTACTACAGCTCATCTTGGGCGAGCACTCACTGAATTAGGTCATGAAGGAATCTTGATTGACTTGGCAGGGAAGCAGTCGGATCTCGCCAAACAGTTCGGTCTCTACGAACCACAACAGACGGCAATCGAGAATGACGAGGATTTCCCTAACCTCTCATCAGTATTCGACGACGACTTTGGAAAACTCGTCAAAATGAACGGTGCTGATGCCATCCTTGATCGTTTAATCTACGAAACAAACGAGGGCATCGATCTGATCCCGGCACATCCAGGACTCGATAGTGTCGATGGTGAACTGAACAATGTTGAGGATCGAGAGGATCGCTACGGTCGGTTAAAAGCGTTTGTAGACGAATATCTCGAAGACCGATATGATTTTATCCTAATCGATCTACCGGGGTTATCTAGGATTGTACCCTACAATGGGGTGTGGGCAGCTGAAAACATAATCGCACCTGTAGAGATGGGGAGTTACGAGTTTGGTCAGGTTAAGCAACTAGCTGAGGATATCGATAAATATCGTTCGAACTGGGATATCGATGCAGAACTTACCATGGTAATACCAAATAAATTCGAGCGAGGAACCACTCTCGCTGACGATTATATGAACCGCTATCAAGAGGAGTTCAATGGCGCAATGGCACCCAACCCGGTGGCAAAATCACAAGACATCAGAAACGCAACTGAAGCAGGAAAGACTATTTTCGAGCTCGAAGAGCCCTCGGCTACAGCCAGCCGTGCAAAGGAAGCTTACCTCGCCAACGCCAATGAACTAGTTGATCGTATCGGAGGTGAACAATGAGCGACGACCTACAAGTACCCGATAGTATGAAAGATGATCGCGGTAGTTCCCTCGATGAAGAAGCAAAAGCTACCGAGCGTTTTGTTGACGACCTCGCAGAGGCGATGGGTCGGATCGAGTCCGGTGATGTATCAAAAACTGTTGCATTTCGTGATGAGCGCACAGCCGCACTCTTCCAAGCATTAAAACAGAATCCTGAACGGCTCCAGTCAACGGTCGAAACTCTACGTGCCGAGTTAGGGTCTAACAATGATTCAAAAGGTGACCGTAGTGAATTACTGCGGTTGTTAGTTCGATATAGCATTCAGGACGTAACACCAGAGCTCGCCGAAGCTGAAAAGCGGGCACGGGTTCAAAGAGTCGAGAACGACTACTAATTTGTGTTTGCGTATGCGTTTGCGTTTGCATTTTCGTATGCGTTTACGTTTTTAAAAATGACTTTGTATCTAGACTTTTACACGAACCTCTGTCGAGAATCACGAGCAGCTTATTACCGAATCTTGTCTGAAGAGATTAGAGGAATCAAACCGTCGCTTTCTTGTTGAACGAACTAGCGATTGTCTTGTCCCGGTCAAAGAAACTCATCCATAGTCGAGGCATCGACATAGTATTCTGAGCAGAAGCACAATCGGTTGGGCAGTGCTCTCTCCACTATGGTAACAGTCTGCAATGGTTATCGTCCTGTTCACGTCGGCTTGATGCTAACAGTCGTCGTTCGGGCATCGAAACGTCACCGGTGTGTGGTCTCGATACTATTGAGGTCAATTTCATCAAGACGGGAAATATTGGATAGTACGCTAACGGCCGCTTCGGTCTCAATACCGAGTTCGTATTTATAATAGTGACCGCCTTGAGACCCATCGTTAAATTCAGATCGAATCATTATGCCTTGCATATCGAGATCATGGAGTTGATCTCTCATTCGTCGCATAGCGAGAATATTGAAATCAATTTTTTTCGCCATATTTTTATAAATCCCATAGATGATTTTGGTTCTAGCTGGAGTATCGTTTGATAATTCTAGTGCGGTTGTTGCAGCAAGGGCGAGATGACCTTGAGTTGTGAGACCTCGCATACCCTCCTCAACTCGCTCTTTCTCGATCAATGCCTCAGCTTCCCTAACATGAGATTCCGTAACCGTTTCATCACCCTTGGAGGAAGCAAGCTTTGCAGCCTTGCGTAGGTACCCGATAGCCTGTCGTGCCGAACCTTTGTCTTGTGCAGCAAAAGCAGATGCTATTGGTATGACATCATTCCCTAGCACATCTTCATCAATGAACGCTTTTTGAGCACGACGTTCAAGAATTTCTCCAAGTTGTTTAGCATCATACGGAACAAAATGGACACTTTCATCGTACAAGGAGTCTTTGACTTTAGGTGAGAGGTTATCTCGCCACTTGAGATTATTTGAGATACCTACAATGCTCGGGTAGACATCCTCGTCAACATACCCTTTTGATCTTGCACGGGGAATAGAATAAAGAATTTTGTCATCTGTTCCAATATTATCAATTTCATCTAAAACCAAAATAATAGTGCCACCTATTTTGTTAAATTCCTCAAACATTCGATCAAATGCCTCTGACGTACTAAGTCCATTCATACGTTCACCGGTGAGCTGATAGACGATTTGATTAACAACCTGAAATGAAGTAGTCAAGTCTTCACATGAGACGAATAGCGTAGTGAGATCAAGGACATCGGATTCATTTTCTGCGTGATACTCAAGTTCGGATAGCTCAACTTGTGCAGCCGCAGTTTTTCCCTGTCCAGCCTTACCGTAGAGAAAAACATTGTCGGCTCCAGCACCCCGTGTTGCTGGAGCAAAGGCGGATTCAAGCTGGCTGATCTCGTCATCTCTTTCAGGCAAGTCGTCTGGAGTCCAATCTTCAGACAAGACTTCTTCGTCTTCGAAGATGGTCGATTGGCCTGCATATTTAGAGGGCATAGAGAACTACTAACACGGGTGGTACTTAAAACCCCCGCGTCCGGAGTGTCTTCTGTGTCTGGAGAAGAAATCTGACTTAAAACACACACCCCCCACCACGTCCGCTGTATCTCAAGATAATACACCTAGGGTTCCGGTTGTGCAGACGGTCGTGGCTAGTTGAGAGGCCGTTAGACTCTGACAAAGTAATCGCTTAGAATTACACCTAATATGACCGGTATCTTTATTACCAATACTCAACAACCAAACCCGTAATGGGTAGTAAAGTAAAGAAAACACGAAAACACTCTCTTTGTCACGGGAATTTGCTTTGCGCTACCCGTTATATTTCGTTTACTCCTTCAAACAGCGTTTTTTAGACTCTCTTAACGCTGTTTATCCTATCGACCCCTGTTATTTTCCGCTACTCTGCGGACATGGTGGGGTGTGTGTGTTTTATAAGTGATCCACTCTGAAGACTCTACGGACATGGGGGGTGTTCCGATATTCCACGAGAATCATAGTAAAATATTCAGACGAATCTACGGGGTGAGTCACAGATCTCGACAACAAAATCTTCCCATCCAGAAATCCACTTCTTGGCTATCTCGATCCATCTTTTGCTGTTGGCTCTCACACGTGAACGCAAAAAACCTCCCTACAACTCACTAGAATTCAGTATCTTACCAAACTTTAATCCCATATATCCTCGTTTTGTTTGGTAAGAATGCCAGCAGAACAGCCTCAATCACCCGAGAGTCTCCCGAAGTACCTTGCCGAAGGTGTTCCCAAACAGGACGACAGTACGCTTCGAGAGCTGCAGGGGTGGATTGACAAGTTGATCGAGTACCGAGCAGATATCTCGGCAGATGAGATCGAGGTCGCCGAGGAAGAACGTCTTGAAGCAGTTGATGACACCGGTGAGACGACAACGGTCATCAAGAAAGTGCCCTGTGGCAAGGAATCGTGCTCAACATGTCCACACGGGCCGTATCGATACGAGGTTCATCGTGATGGAGGCAGTCTCGTCTGGGATTACAAGGGTGCTGTCAATGAGTGATGGTGATGATGCATCTTGGGCTGCACTGCGGGAAGATCTCCGTGAGCATTACGCCACCGGTGACGTGATCAAAGGGCCGTCAGAGCTAGCTGACCGGGACGATGTGAGTGAGGGTTCGCTACAAGAGCACCTTCCTGATCTCCTCGACCACGGGTTGAGTGACGGACACCGACCGGTTATCGATTCAATCT
Organism: Halonotius sp. F2-221B; assembly: GCF_046719765.1. NCBI lineage: Archaea > Methanobacteriati > Methanobacteriota > Halobacteria > Halobacteriales > Haloferacaceae > Halonotius > Halonotius sp. F2-221B. The sequence goes on along the minus strand of NZ_JABEBY010000018.1, from coordinate 13,798 downwards.
CTCGTTCAACGTTGGTGGCGAACGGATGGATGATTGCTACCCGACGTACGTGGTTGATCCTGACCTCCGCCCGGATGTTAACAAGGCGGCGAAACCCCCCAAAACGGCTCACGAACATCATTTCAGGACACCCATCCCGGACGATGAGTACCCAACTAGCCCCACGGGTAGCAACTGGTGTGTCTATCATTGTGGCTTAACTGACCCTGGCCCTTAGATTCAAGATGCGTTACCCTCTTTATCAGGGCTCGAATATCGGGATGAATACCATGACTACGCCGACCTCAACCCCTTGATTGGTAGTGGTGACCATAACTAGATTCGATTAGGTTCGAGCTTCCACAGCAGCGGCTTACTGCGTACTCAGAGGACGGCGTAGCGACCTAAATATCGTTTGCTGGTTTAAATGGAGTAGCTGATATGTCTCCCATATTAACCGCTTCTTCAGTTTCTAAAACATACTTTGGTACGACTTCCTTTGCTGGATTCTCCGGCATAGGATCGTTATTTCCAGCCTCGTAAACTATCTCAACTGTAATCTTTTGTAGCGGGTTTTCAACGTCGTCAATATGTGAAGGTATAGACCCATCCACTGCTACGTCATCAATAGTTAGAACACGCTGAAAGAGCATTTCACCATTCACACCGAGATAATATTTGCCCACCTCTACATTTCGGTCGGAAACCTCGATTAGATGCGTATTATTAAACCATATGTGATCGGGCTGACCTCTGATTCGAAGCCAGTCTGGCTCGTACTCAGCCTCTTGTTTCTTTTCAGGTGTGGGCCGCATCTCGATATGAACCATAAACTCCAATTGTTGTGTTCTTACTTTATAACTTGCTGTCAGGTTGGTTAGAAATGTACCCATAGCATATATACGGACAATGATTCTCGTGGAGCATACCATAAGGGAAAATATTACAATTAATTATCTTTGATCATGGGCGAAATTTTATCATCACTAACCAATAGCTTCAGACAAGATGGAAGAACCGGATGATGAAAAAACGTTTAGAGAACGTGTAGAAGAGGTACGTGAGCAGAGGGAAGATGATTCATCTAATAAAAAATCATTTGTTGAGAGAATTCGCAGTCAAAAAGATAGAGAACCCGGTGACAAAAAGTCGTTTACAGAGCACGCTGATGAAATAACTAGTGGAAACGCTTCCGATGATGGAAGAGATAACCGACCGTACAGCCCTTCCAAGAAAGACTCATCAACCCCCTCCGGTTCAAAAAGTACCAAATCGGCCAGAGACCAACGGCCCCCTAAAATTCCGTCAGTCCCAGACTTATCGATTAATTACGACAATCTAACTCTTGGAGAACCTATTGGCGGCGGTGGTAACGCTGACGTAATAACAGCAGAATACCCGATACCTGATGGTGATATGATTTTAGCTGTCAAGGAACCCCGAATCTCGGGGACTCTCCATGCGGATCAAGCTAAGCGAATGATTGACGAAGCCGAAACATGGGACAAATTAGATGATCACGACCACATTGTGAGTGTTCTGGATTACGGCGATGCCCCGCTTCCGTGGATTGCTATGGAGTACATGGATGGTGGTCATCTTGGTCAACAAGAATCAATCTGCATAGAACAAGCCCTCTGGACTGCTATCTCAATCACACGCGGCGTGAGACATGCCCACCGTCGCGGGGTGGCACATTTAGACATTAAGCCTGAAAACGTGCTTTTCACCACTGTTGAAGATGCGTGGGCCGTGCCAAAGGTCGCAGACTGGGGGCTTTCCAAGCATCTTCTCCACCACTCGAACAGCATGGAAGGCGTCTCCCCACAGTATGCTGCACCCGAACAGTTTGATGAGAGTTATGGAGAGACCAATTTGAGCACCGATATCTACCAACTTGGAGCAACTCTATACAAGTTATTCACAGGCGATCCGCCGTTCAAGGGATCGCCAACGAAAGTGATGCGAGCCGTAATGGATGACGCTCCAACCCCGCCAAGCCAAATCACTGACGTGCCCAAGTCGTTAGATAATGTACTTTTGACAGCAATGGCTAAACAGAAGGAAGATCGGTATGATGATATCGTATATCTCCGTGATGATCTTCAGGATATATTTGATAATCTCAGCAAAGAAACGACAACAAGCTCGGTGAATACCACCGCCGTGAGTGCATCTAATTCGACTTTACCTGAGTCTAAGCAAGCGATCCCATCAACAGACTCGCTTTACGCTAACCAAGGCCAAGAGTCGTCCAGGGGGGATACTTCTGAAAGTGCACGGGTTGAAACTGGGGAGTTAATAGTTGAGCTAATAGGTTTTGAGTTTTTAGACTCGGCGAATATGATGTATGTGTTTGTAGAATTACAAAATAAGACGGACAAAAACTGGTCTCAATTCAGTATTAATGCCTTTTCAGTCTCTTGTGTAGATGGATACAGCTATTCGGTACAATCTGGTGGTAGTTTTAGTAACATTCCTTCGGGTTGGTACTGCCCGCATGCAGACATTCATTCAGGGTCTAAAGCCAGAATGATAGTGCCATTTGAAACGCAGGAACAAATTAAGCCTGAAAATATTTTTATCAATACTTATCTGGTTTCTATTGGTTCACATATCGAAGCAGAAATGAATGTTTCAGAGGAAGCCAGAAAGGTTTTGAAGGGGTCTCCAGACTCTGTTTCTACAGATGAATTGCATATTAATCTTCACTAACTGAGTTTCATCCTATTTTGATCGAATGACGTGTTGTTTTCTGTGATAGAGTCGTGTCCCCTGATTTAGTGCTGTTAAATCCGCCCAACATTCCTAATTGCTCAATTAAGATTCAGTATAATGAGTCCCGACTGCTATCAGCTATTCTCGGGCTCGTATCCCTCTGCTTGTAAGGAATTGAGAACGTCATTGATCGATTCTAACACTTCATAGAAGTTCTCTGTTGTGCGACCAGCGTTGAGAAATCCACTACTATCGGTATTCTCAACGATTAGATTGGCATGTGCAACATCATTCCGAAGTTCTCTGATATCGTTGAGACGATCTTTAGCTTTCCTCTCTCTTGAGAATCCACATGCAACCCAGCATTCTTTAACGCTTGAAACGATTGTGCAGAGTGTTGAGAACTGTGTGTAGTGAATTTCTTCTAGTGCGACATTCGCATCTTGTGCTTCTGCATACCGTTTTTCGATCTCTTTGATGATATCTTCTTCATTCAGCGTTGCTTTCCAGTCAGGTATTCGATCAAGGATCAATTCTCTAAGAGTTTCCTCAAGATATGTTATCCGATCAAAGAGATATATTCGTGCAGGCGTTGTATTAAGATCAGCGCGGGTGAGAATACCGTCAACTTGTCTATGACCGCCTAAGAAGTATACCGGCTTCTCAATCAGAGCTGAAACCATACCTAAAAATGTGGTGTCACCACTAATTATATATTCAATAGTGAGTGGCGTGAGTGACTCTTCAATAGCGATATTTTCCTCTTTGGTGCTCACATCGTCCTTGTGGACGAACCCAATGGGATCTTCTGATATGTAAACTGGAGCCGCGTCATATCCAGTTTCCTCAAACCAATTCGCTGCTTCGCTATTGGATGTATCCTTTGAGAGTGTTTCAACGGATTGAGTGGCGAGTTCTGATGCAGTGCAATCATACAGGTTCCGTGCCATAATCGTTAATTGATTATTGAGTATACTCAAATCCAAGGGATAATATTCAGAGTATATTGGTTGCAAATCCATAATTTTATCACCACTAAGTATATAATATAATCTAGTTATGTCTAATAAGAATTTATCTTCTGCAGGAGGCGGTGTTGAGTACCAAGTTGTAGATGAATTATTCCCAATCGAAGATCTTGAGACATCAGTTTTCCAACGGCGAGACGCAGAATTAGCTCTTGATAAGGTCAATAGAGGCTCTTTTATTACTGTTTCTCTAAACAGTTTAGCCACCGGTTATTTTCTTGGTCAACACCCACTTACCGTGATTTCAATTGACAATCTTCTGCAACTGGTAGCATCAACGGTTGATCATTCACTTGACCGATCAATTGAGAGTTTTGATCTTATGCAAATTGGAACATTATCTACTCGCTCCATGAATCATTCACTCCTCGACACTGGGATATCTGATTTAGTCCACACTTGACTCCGTCTTTTAATTCTCCTATTAAAGAGGGTAATTTCCTACAAAGTTATCTTATTCTGCAACTTAGCCAGGTTTTGTTTTATATTTTATTGTGAGTTACATTTATGTATGGTGGAGATGGATTAACAATCAACTGTATATGAATTATTCTGGATTAACTCGTCGTTCATTACTCTCTGGGGTGATTGCAGCGTCAAGTCTACCATTTGTTTCTGCCCAGCAAGAGAACCCTTCTGAGGAAAATTACTATATTGGGTTTCCATTGGAACTAAATTGGGAGTCTAAGATTGATTACGATGCTGGAGATGTTGGTGGAAAAATAAATCAAACTGTTTTTGTCGGAATGAGTAATTTTGGAAATTCGAATGGTAAACTTGCTGCACTTGATATTGACTCTGGAAGACGGATGTGGTCAATCGATCTCCCGAGCGTTGTTGGAACCCCTTATACTGATGAAAAAACTGTATTTGTCACAGGAAGGAATAATATATATTCTATAGATCCTAATGCGGGGTCTAAGATTTGGGAGGTGGAATTCGCCCAAGGACAGCCACTTCCATATTTGTCTATTCAGGATAACTACATATTTGCGGCAGGAAGAGGATTTAAAAACAGAAAAAATAGTGATGGGTTCCGTGTTACACCAGGTGAATTAATGTGTCTTAGGAAAGATAATGGAAAGAATAAGTGGTCAAAAAGTGGCAAACCGGTTGTTGGTATGGATACAAAAAATGAAAAGATATTTGCAACTATTGCTGAGGAAAAATACACCTCAGAGCTTGATATTATAGAATCTGATGGAAGTATTCATGCATATAATCAAAAATCTGGAGAATTATTATGGAATACTGGAGATTATTCTCTTACAGGATATCCTCAAGCTGGAGAATCTCATCTTGTGGGGATTGGAAAGGATGGTACAATCTATGGGTTTGATTATTCTGACGGACAAAAACGCTGGGACTTGAGCGTCTCGAATAACCAATTGAATTCCACAATGATTAGTAATTTATTATATATTGGCTATGATGACGGGGTAACATTAGCTGTGGATATGGGAAACCAATCAATTGTTTGGAAAAACAAGTACGATAGAGCAGTTCAATGGATGAACAAGAAAAAATCTAATAATATACTATATTTAGGGAGTTCAAATGGTTCTATCCGAGCAGTTGACAGTAGATCTGGCCAAACAGTATGGAGTCATACCTTACCGACCACGGCGGCACCGCTTATTACAATCCATAATGATACTGCGTTCTTTAGTGGTGAAATGGACTCTGTTTATACATTTGCAGGTCAGCGCGCCATTGCACAAAAAAATATCAGCAGGGTAAAAAATATGAGCACGTCATCTGTTGTTAATACGTTTGAAGAAATATCTGGTCAGGAGAGTTCTCTTTCACTTGCTAAATCTGCATTTGATAATAGGGAATATGAAAATGCACAAAAATTTGCTGAAGAAACTGAAAGAAAAATTCAAAATATTGAAACATCTGGAGCATTTTTAGGTGGTATTGGTGTTCTCGGAGGAGCTGTGGTTGCTATTAAGAAAGCTAAAGAACAGGCGCATAGGAAGAGTGTCCAACAGGATTATGATGAGGCTATTCAGCGTGCAAATGATATAAACGAAAGTGTTGATTTTGATATTGAAATCGAATCCCGGATGAGGGAAGCTAGTCCTACGAACTACGACTCGATTAATGAGGCTGAAAAGGCTGTTAGTGATTTTAATAATTACTTACAAGATACAAGCGAAGCGATCCGACAACACAGTAAAATCGAACAAAGAATAAAGAGTCTATTTGAAAAAGATGAGCCTATTGATATTAATGTATCGACTACAGAAGCTATTGAGATCATCAGCCGGGGCGATCCTCCTGGTGAAGCCAAAGAAAAGCTTGAAGAAGTTTCCCTTTTCCTTGATTGCTACGAAATAAAAAGTTCGCTCAATATACGACTCGACTCAATACAAAATACAAATATAGATTTAGAAACAGATACTCTTCAACAAAATATTGCTGAAATAGACATAAATGATAACCCCTCTCAAGCAATCAATATGCTTAATTCGTATGAGAAGACAGTAGATATGGTTGAAAGAATAAATAAATTGTATGGATGGAATTCTTCACTACCACTTCGTGGAGTTATAACTGGACTCAATAGAAAAATAAATAATAAAAAAGTTGACGAGAATTCAATACAACAGAAGATTAAAGATTTTGAGCAAATTAAAACTTCGGCCGAGAATGTTATAAATTTTGTCGAACAAATAGATGAGGACTATCCTCATATTGATATAAATGAAACCTTAGAAAGTCTAAACGACGCAATTTCTAATGGAGATGTTGAAAAAATAGATTCGTTAGAGAGGAATATAGATGATATAATAAACACTACGTGGGTTTCTGAAGATCTATTTCAGTACGACTGGGAAAGCTTCGAACATCTAGTTTCCCGTCTGTGGAGCGATATGGGTTATTCCACCACAGTAACGCAAGCTTCGAGTGATAGAGGTATTGATGTTGTCGCTAAAAATAATAAGGAAACTGTTCTTATACAAGTCAAGCAGAACAGCACCGGAAATAATGTTGGTAGACCCACAGTGCAAAAAACAGCAGGTGTACTTTCAGGTGACAACGCTGACCGTGCGATAATTGTAAGTTCAGCTTCATATACTAACACAGCGATTGAAGAGGCAAAACGTCATGGTAAAAAAATAGAATTAATTTCTGGACAACAACTTCTAAATATGTTAAGTGATTCGAGACTACCTCCGCCTGAATAATACGATTATTTGCAAGACAAGTCCATTGAATAATCTACTAATTTGCATTACTGATTATCAATTAACCATTGATTGACTGATTTTATCTTCTATTATCTTACCGAGATATGGTTCAATCGCGGAGTAATCTGACCACCCCACACCAACATCATCGTTCGCACATCAACTCCTTGCTCGATGATACGGTACGTCGCCTAACTTCGGCAGAGGTCGTGAATAGAGATTAATCGCCATCAATCACTATGTCCCTCGTCGGCCAGCTGCTTGGTTGTCTCTTTCACCTACCGGCGGATAGACGGTGTTGCCACGGAGATGATTGACTCCGTAGCGTCTCGGTCACGCTCGCTACAGAACCGTTGAATGCTCTCAGCCACTTCCTCGGGAATCCATGCTTCTGGTTTTTTTCCACCGACCTTCGTGTTCTTCGCTTGAACTTCGAAGAGCCATATCACAATAGGTGTGGTTGAATCTTGATAGATATCATTTCCATGTTGAGCTTCTAATTCGGCGATTTCGTTTTGGTACTGGATTTGTCGAGTGATTCGATCTTCAACCATCGATTCGGAATTCATACACACTATTGTAGCACGGGTAGATTTCTAATTGTTTGTAGCACCCTCTATCTACACTCCCTCTTGCGATTAATATAAAATATATGTTATTAATTTAAATACTCTTCTCTCCTTTTGCAATCAAATTAGATTCATGCTTTGGACGGAGTTGGACTGGGCCGGTCGCTTATAATTCTACAATTGGAAAGTGAGACAGTAATTGTCGACCGTTGGCGCGAGCGAGATAATCTGTTCTCGACGTTTGAGTTCAGCTCGACGTGTTTCGATCCGATCTTTGAGTTGTTCTAGCCGTTCTTGCTGCCCTCGAATGGCAATATCCATGTCTGAACCCGCCTCAGCTTTCCGCTCGTATTCTTCGATAAAGGACTCAATCCGCTCTCGTTCAGCCTGTGCATATTCATCGAGATTTTCTAATTCCCGAGTGGTTTCCTCGTGGCGCATCTCTTGGAGGTCAGCTTTGATTTCGTTCACTTGGGCACTTACATACCGGTCAGCTGCTTTTCTGAGTTCGTCTCTGGTATCAAGGACTGCTCGCAGGTCATCCATATCAGGTTTCGCGGTTACCGTGTCTCCCTCGATAACCCGCTCACCCAGTACTTGCTGTGCGTCCTGTTGATCGACATCGACGAAAACTGGGAGTGTCTCTTCTCGCACAATCTCTCCAGTCCCGTCCTCGAAGGCGACGCGATAGTTGTACGTGATCCCTGGCGTATCGACAAACGGGAGTAGCTTGATTCCAACCTCACCACGAGAATCATCAAGCACTCGCGTCATGAGTTGTTGAACAACATCAGTGTCTGGGGCGATGTACGTGATATCCTCGTGATCCATGGCGAAGTCTCGGTCGAAGGTGAATGGGCCGTAGGGTTCACCTTCTGTGGTGGGATGTAACTCCGCTGGCAGTGTGGCCTCATACAGATTTGTCCCTCGTTTCTCGAATTCACCGCCAAACGCCTCGACAGCTTGCTGGAAGAACTCTCGAATATCCCCTGCACTTCCATAGACATCCTCAGAGGCATCGACGACTTCCTGGATCTGCTGGCGGCTTTCCGCATCGAACGTACTCGTATCGACGAGGCTTCGCTCATACCACTCCTCTAGGGTTTGCTGTCGCTCTTCGATCATCTCCTCTAATTCTTCTTTCGTGGCACTGGGTGGATCGTCATTCTGGATCGATTCCATGATGAGCCCATCAACATCGATATCATCGAGAATCCCGAGCACATCGGCCGTATTCCCGAGTTTCGTGCGGATCTCTTCGACCTTGGTTTGGAGCATCTCGAAAATCTCGCTCTCACGGGTATCCTCGAACAGGAAGTTCCAGACTTTCACTTCCTTGTTCTGTCCGTACCGGTGGATACGCCCGATGCGCTGTTCGAGCCGGTTGGGATTCCACGGGAGTTCGTAGTTAGCCATGATGTGGCAACTGTGCTGGAGATCGATCCCTTCGCTGGCAGCGTCCGTAGCGAACAGCAACCGAGATTGGCCGTGATTGAATTCGTCTTCGATCCGCGCTCGCTCGTCTTTGTCTACATCGCCGTGAATAACGAGAATCTCATCGGCCCATGGTTCGTCCTCGACGAAGTCGAGTAGGTAATCGAGGGTGTCCCGATACTCGGTAAACAACAGGAGCTTCTCGTTTGGCTGTTCCTCAAGCAGTTGACTGATGAATCGCCGCACTTTCTGAGCTTTTGAATCGACGGGGAGATCTTCTGCGAGAGCGACGAGATCGCGCAGTGTATCGATTTCCTCTTCGAGTTGCGCGTCATTACTGGCTATCGTCAGTCCGGCCAGTTCGTTTTCGGCGTCTTGTTTGGCATCTTCATCGAGGTCTTCGCCATCAAGATATGCTTCAGCATCTGCAGAAAGCTTCTCAGTCGCAGCTTCCTCATCTAGTAGGTCATCCAATCGACGCCGGAGAGTGGCATGAATCGCTCCAACACTACTCACCAGCCGCTTCTGCATGAGTGCCATGGCGAACCCGACGGCGGGTTCGTTCAACTTGTCAGAGCGGTTGTAGACGTTCTTCACGTAATCGGTGACGGCACGATAGAACTGCCGTTCATCATGTGTCATCGAGACAGAGACAGAGTTGACCTCTCGATCCGGGAAGATTCGCTCACCGTCGTCATCGAAGATATCGGTTTTCCCTCGCCGGATCATCACTCGGTCAACCGTCTCTTGGGAGAGTTCTTGATCCTCGGCGACGAGGAACGGGTCGATATACTCAACGAGCGAGCGGAATGCCTCACCTTTTCCATCGTGTGGCGTCGCACTAAGCAAGAGCAGTGAATCTGAAGTTCCGGCGACGGTATCGATTGTCTTGGCTGTCTTGCTCGGTGACTCGCCTCGCTTGGCGGCCTTGTGTGCCTCATCGACAACGACCACATCCCAGAAGGCGTCCTGCAGTGCGGGGCGGAACTCCTCTTGGCGCAGAAACGCCATACTTGTGACGAGCTGCTGGTGATCCTGATTCCAGATATTGGCTTCCTCTCCGAGCCGTCGCCGTTCTCCTTCGACCCACGCCCGATCAGCGACGGTCAGGTCGATATCAAAGAAGCGATCCATATCTCGAATCCACTTCTTTTGGAGATGGGCTGGCACGACGAACAAGACACGATCCGCACGGTTGCGGGCCGAGAGTTCTTTGAGGATGAGTCCTGCCTCAATCGTTTTCCCGAGTCCAACGTCGTCGCCGATAAGTGCTCGCTGGCGGAGCTTCTGCATCACCCAGTTCACGCAGGCGAGTTGATAGGGCTCTAATCGGACAAGTGAATTTGAGATGCTGAGCAGTTGCCCTTGCTCGTGGGCGAGTTTGAGCTTCGTTGCTTGCGTGTGAAGATCGAACCACTGTGCGGAGACAGCTTCGTGATCTGGATGGTAGTCTTCGAGCTGAAGATCACCGAGCCCGTCGATACCGGACTGTTTGGCTTCGATATCCACGTCCTCAAGACAGACTGTTTTCGTGCCATCGCCATCGATGTAGACTCGAAGATACTCGATATCACCGACGGTTTGGGTCTGAATAACCTCTGCAGAGCGGCCGTTAAGAAGGACTTGCTGTCCGGGAGAGAATGCGATATCGCTCATCAGGGGCTATAGAAGTCAAGAGAACACGATGTCTTGAATGTTGGCGGCCGTCCTACAACATCTCCAACGATTAGAGTACGTCAGGGCCAGTGCCACAGGGCGTCCCAGATCCATCACCCAGTTTGTCGCGGGCCAGTTTCGGGATTGCCGACAAAAATTGTCTTCCCCGGTTCACTCGATTTTGTTAGCGTCTCACTCGTGTCAGAGTCTCGTTGGTAAAGCGAGGCAACGTCATCGTCATAGTCGATAAGGTACTCGCCACCTCGGTTGCCACGGAGATACAAGTGCAGCGTATCTGCACCGATATACTCGCCATCGCCTGTGACTGGCAGTGGTCGATCTTCTGGAGGCTGCTCACCAGGCGGGCTAACGTGAACGACCTCAATTGGCGTTCGCCAGCGATACACCTTCATGTAGTCACCCTGTTCGAACCACGATGGATCGTGATCCCAGCCAAACACACGTAATCTCCCCTCACCAGTTTCGGGATCGCTGTATCCTTCGGTAACGAAATTGCGTGCATTCAGTTCGTCTTCGAGCCTTGGCCGTGCGTCCGAAATCTGCTTGTAATAGGATTCAGACCCAGCCATTGACTCTGTGAGGTCAGCTTCTGCTTCACTGGAGACTTGGATAGTTACGTCATCGGCTGTCTCGTGGACAATGAACGTCTCTTGGCGGAACAGGAGGTCTGGATACCAGTTATCTTGGCCAACCTCAACGGCGCGGGTATCCTCAAGACACTGGTCAACGACCGCTGTAACTGCGTCAACGAGATCCGTGTGGACTGCGTCTTTATCACTCGTCATTTGAACTATGTCTCTGTCTGTACAGTCAACCTTGGAGGTATTATAACTCAGCGGGGGCAAGGAGAGTATCGTCCTCATCCCGGACGGTTATATTCCAAGACCCACAGTCCTGACACACCGTTTCCCCTCGGGCTACCCGTCGCACTGTCTTGCACATTTGCCGCCGTCCACCGATGAGCCCGCAATTCTCACAGTAGAATCGATACTGAAGATCGTCCTCGTCGAACGATGAGTCCTTACGCCACTCTGGGACTTCATCAAGCACGCCGTTTGGCCCTTCGACACGGAGGTCACTGTCACATTCACCGCAGACAAGATTTCCGCAGATTGCACGCTGAACACCCTTACTCCACCGGTGTCGCCCGCCGATGAATCCACAGCCCTGCAGACAGTAGAACCGATATTTGTAATCCTCGGGCTGAGTGTCATAGTGAGTACTGCATCGACCCGAGAGGTTTAGCGGCCCTACCCACTCTTTGAATGAGTCACCATGTCCGGGGTCAACCCCGGAGGTCTGGTGCTGGTAAGCGTGAACAAGTTCGTGGCGAATCGTCTCTTCCATTGCTTCGAACCCGGCTCGCTCAAAGGTCTTTTCGGAGAGCCGAATGGTGCTATTGCCCGCTCCATCAGACGAACACACGCCGTGCTTTCGCTCCATCCGCGTGCTCGTCTCGAAGGTCACCCGGTTGAGGTTAACATGCTCAGCAGTGAGCGGCCACTCGTCACGGAAAATCACCTCGTTCGCATATTGCCGCGCGCGTTCAGAGAGGTCATGAGCATCACCGAGGTGACCAGCCACAGACATGTATCACTGCAAGCGGTCAGGAGACAAAATCGTCTCGGATACCGCTCGTTTGGAGGTTGAACTGTGGGTGGCTGTTCCACCCGTTGACATCAATCAACCTGTAGACCAGTTGGGTTGATTCCGTATTTTTTGAGCAATGGGAGTAATTCAGAGCGTGGCGCATCTTCGGGATCGTCATATTGCGCCGCTATCTCTGCGAGGTCCTCAGTATATGCGTCGTTTATTCGAGCCGCCTCAGCCAACCCGTCGTCGGTAAGCGTCCAGATCGGCGACATATCGACCGATTCTTGCTCGTCGTTTGGCTCCTCGAAGATGTTTAGCAGTGATGCGGATTTCAACTGGAGGGGTTGCTCACCTTCCTTCGTAATGAAGCCACGCTCGTGGAGGCGGTCTATGGCCTGCTCAACATCGTCTTCTAGCTTCGCTTTGAGTTCATCGAAGCCCTCCCAAGTCTGTGTGATCTCTTCGAGTTCGTCCTTCAACGAGGCAGCGGTCACTATCAATTCCATCGTAGAAGCTTCTTTCGGCTTATAGTCGTGCTTATGCCGTTTGTCAGGATACGACAGTTCCTGTACTATCAATCGCTCTATCCACGTGTCTGTCTCCATGGTCAGGGCCAATCGCTTAGATGTGAAGAAGGAGGCGATAACATTGAAGACTCTTGCCGAAATTAGTGAAACAAATTTATCGGATTGCTATCAAGATGGGCGGTGCGAGATGCACAGCGCGTATCTTGCAGAGTAATCTGCTTAGAACGTTAGCCCGAATTATTCATTTCAAATGGTAGTTATACCAAATATTCACCGATGAATTTCGTCTTCAACATCTTTTATTACATCAAAGTCAGCATGATATTCTTCCCCTTCTGGTAATTCTTCAGTCAAAATATCTTTATAACCCGAAAGAAGAGCACTCAACATCTCTCGATGCTTATTCTCAAGCTCCAATTCTACACTGCTCTCACCCTCTGGTAGCTGGTCGTCCAGTTCACCACTGATCTCTTCGCTCGTGTTAAGAACAGCTTTTATGGCCTTCACATGCGCTGAACCAAGCTCAACTGTTTCTGATTCCATTGCACTTTTGTCCTGACATGGAAGAATAATGGACTTAACGGTGAATCGGATTTTGTAGTTTCCTTGTTGAGTATAACCTATGATTTCATACGGTAGTTGAGCAAATTAGTCCCTCCGACCAAAACTGACAAAAATACTATCAGACCAACAAAGAGCAGTCCGATTAATTGGTCGCGTCGCAAAGTCCTCTAGAGTTTGCCTCTGGTGTTTTCAGTTGAGAGGTCACAGCTCATTGCTGTTTTGGTTGATCGCTGGAGCAGTTCGTCAAGGAACAACTGGTAGTGAGATGAATCGGCGTACTTCACCAGCCGAAGTTGGAGCAACGCTTCTAGCCCCTCTGCTGTCCAGCGCATCCACTGGTTCTTACACCGCTTGCTGACTTCCCCCATCAGCCGTTCGACGGGGTTCGAGGTCCACGGCACCTCGAACCCCTCGATAGCTGCCTCAGCAAATGTCACGATTGACGGCAACCACCCATAGAGATATCCCGCTGCCTTCTCTGATCCGTACTGATCCAACTGCCACGCTGTCTT
>NZ_JABEBY010000017.1:0-72121 GCF_046719765.1 Halonotius sp. F2-221B | reverse complement strand
TGCTGTTTCCGGCTCATTCCTGTAGATATGCTCCCAGAGAGGTTAAACTAGACAGTCTAAGTCTGAAGCTACACTCACATCTTGTTCGCACCCACGAGTTCCTCGATCAACTCGACGAGCGACGGGAGTCCGACGGTGACCAGCCCGTGTCGTCGGTCGGGGAGATCACCTTCGACGATGTCGCGTTCAGCTACACCGACGACGAGCAGGTGCTCGATGGCATCTCCTTTGACGTTGCTCGCGGCGAGTTTGTCGCTTTTGTCGGTCAGTCCGGGGCAGGCAAATCGACGATCGTCTCGCTGCTGGCTCGCTTCTACGAGCCCAATGCCGGTGAGATCCGCGCCGACGGTACGCCGATCGAGGCGTTCGATCTCCAGGAGTGGCGCGAGCGGATCGCCGTCGTTCGCCAACGACCGTTCATTTTCGACGACACACTCGAAGGCAACCTGACGGTGGGCAACCGTGAAGCGACCCGAAAAGAGGTCGAACGAGTCTGTGAGATCGCCATGGTCGACGAGTTTCTCGATGAGCTCCCAAACGGCTATGACTCACAGCTCGGCGACGATGGCGTCCGGCTCTCCGGTGGCCAACGCCAGCGGATCGCCGTCGCCCGCGCGCTGCTGACCGATGCTCATTTTCTCGTCCTCGATGAGGCGACCAGCGATCTCGATTCGGGGATCGAAGCCGACCTGCAGGCGTCGATCGAGTCGATGGATCGGGAGGTTGGCATCATCGCCATCGCCCACCGGCTGTCGACGATCCAGAACGCCGATCGGATCTACACGCTTGCGGACGGCCAGATTGTTGAATCCGGGACACATAGTGAGCTGATCGAGGCATCGGGAACGTACGCCGGGTTGCACGCAAAACAATCGTAGGACAAAGAGGCGAAGCAGTGATGCGTGCTGATACACACCACCAAGTATGCAGGGCCAACGCGTCCTCGTCACCGGCGGGGCCGGATTTATCGGATCGAACCTCGCCAACCGGCTCACCGAAGACAATGACGTGATCGTCGTCGACGACACCTATCTCGGGACGCCAGCAAACCTCTCGGAGGACGTCGAGTTCGTCGAGAGCTCGATTCTTGATACTGACTTTCCCGCCGCTGTCGACGTGCTGTTTCATTTGGCGGGCTACTCGTCGAGGGATATGCACGAAGAGAATCCTCAGCGCGGCTGTCGGGTCAACGTCGAGGGGTTCGTTAACACCGTCGAACAGGTTCGCAAGCAGGGCTGTGAGACCGTTGTCTACGCCTCGACCTCCTCGATCTACGGCAGCCGAACCGAGCCCTCGCCGGAGAGTATGTCGGTCGAATCTCAAACCGCCTACGAGGCCTCGAAACTCGCCCGCGAACGCTACGCAGAGTATTACGCTAACCACCACGATATGAACATGGCTGGCCTGCGTTTCTTTTCGGTGTATCAGGGCTTCGGCGGCAACGAGGAACACAAAGGCGAGTACGCCAACACTGTCGCCCAGTTTGCCGACGCCATTGCCAACGGCGACGCTCCAGAACTGTTCGGCGACGGTAGCCAAACCCGGGATTTCACCCACGTCAAGGATGTCGCCCGCGCGTGTGAACTCGCCGCTGATCACGAACTAACTGGCGTCTACAACGTCGGTACCGAGGAGGCCTACAGCTTCAACAAGATGGTCGAGATGATCAGCGATACCCTCGGCACCGACATCGATCCCGAGTACATCGAGTGCCCCTTCGACGGCTACGTTCACGATACAATGGCCGACAGCTCGAAGTTCCACGAAGCGACCGGCTGGGAGCCACAGATCAGCTTCGAAGAGGGCGTCAAACGTGTGTGTGAACCCTATCGCTGACAACGTCGCCTAAAAACGGCCGTCTCGCCACCAGAACGGTTTTTGCATATCCTCCGAAGAAGCAGCTATGCAAACTGTCGTCCTCGCGGCCGGGCAAGGAACCCGGATGCGACCGCTGACCGACGCGACACCGAAGCCGATGTTGCCGGCCGCCGGCAGGCCACTGCTCGAACACACCCTCGACCGCGCGGCTGACGCCGGAGCCAGCCGGTTCGTCGTCGTCATTGGCTACGAGGCCCAACAGGTTCGCTACCACTTCGGCGACAGCCACCGCGGGCACGACATCGACTATGCCGAACAGACCGCCCAGCGCGGCACCGCCGACGCTGTTCGGGCGGCCGCACCCGACCTCGACGACGCACCGTTCGTCGTCCTCAACGGTGACGCACTCTACGACCACAACTCGCTGGCGACACTCTACGAATCCGGCCCCGCTGTCGGCTCCTACCGCGTCGACAATCCCTCGAACTACGGCGTCCTCCAACTCGACAGCGACGACGACACGCGCGTCACGGGCGTCGTGGAAAAGCCAGCCGATCCGGACTCAAACCTGATCAACACCGGTTCGTACGTCTTTCCGGCCACCGCCAAGGATCGGCTCGACGTGTCGACCTCCGAACGCGGCGAGTTGGAGTTGACAGACGTGCTCGAAACCGTCTGCGGGGAGAGGACGGTGACGGCTGTCCCCTTCGACCGCTGGCTCGATGTCGGCCGCCCGTGGGAACTGTTGGCCGCCACCGAGTGGCTCTCGGAGTCGCTCTCGCGGCGGCTTGACGGCACCGTCAGCGACGACGCGACTATCGAGGGCGACGTTGTGGTCGAACCCGGTGCGACAATCAAAGCCGGCGTCACCATCGAGGGGCCAGCCTACATCGGTGAGGACGCGACTGTCGGGCCGAACGCCTACATCCGGGGGGCGACCGCCATCGGCGCGAACGCGAACGTCGGCCACGCCGTCGAGATCAAAAACAGCGTGCTGCTGAGCGATGCTACCGTCGGTCACCTCTCGTATGTCGGTGACAGCATCCTCGGCCGCGGCGTCAACTTCGGCGCGGGAACGACAGTTGCCAACCTCCGCCACGACGACGAACCGGTCGAGATGACCGTTAAAGGCGACCGTGTCTCGACGGGCCGCCGGAAGTTCGGTGTTGTCGTTGGCGACAACGCCAAAACCGGGATCAACACGAGCCTCAACGCAGGCGTCGTGTTGGGCACAGAAATGACAACAACACCGGGTGAAGTGCTGACGCGCGACCGACGGGAGTGAAAGCAGCCGAACGCTGTCGGCTGCACAGTCAACCGCTACTCACAAGCGGCTTCAACACGCTCGACGGTCGCAGCAATCAGGTCATCGACCACGTCTTCGGTCTCGGCTTCGGCCGTAATCCGGATCAACGGTTGGGTGCCGCTTGGCCGCACCAAAACCCACCCGTTGGCTGTCGAGACACGCACCCCGTCGATCGTCGTGACATCGTCGTAGGCATCTCTGAGCTTTGCGGCGACCCGTTCCATAACGGCTGTCTTGTCGTCGACCTCAATGCTCCGTCGTTGGATCGGATAGGTAGCAACCGAGGCCACCTGCTCGGCGAGTGACCCCTCGGCGGCGACAAGTGCCGTTAATTTCGCGGCTGCCAGCGAGCCGTCCGGACACAGCGTTTCATCGGGCCAGATCCACGCCCCGGAAGGTTCACCACCGAAGACAACCGCCTCGCGTGTCGCGGCCTCGGCGACAAACACATCGCCGACCTTGGTTCGCGTGACGCGGCCCCCAAGCGAGTCGATTGCGTCGTCGACACAGCGACTGGTGTCGACCGGTGCGGCGACGACATCGCCATCGGCACGGGCGACAGCGCGGCGGGCAAACAGCGCGAGCAGCACATCTTTCGGCACGAACGTCCCGGTTTCGTCGACGGCGACCATCCGGTCAGCGTCGCCATCGTGGGCGATCCCGAGATCGGCATCGCTGTGTTCAACCTGCCGACAGAGGGTGGTCAGCGTCTCGGCGGTCGGTTCGCTGGGCCGCCCGGGGAAAGAGCCGTCAGGCTGGGCATTGAGCGTTGTTACGTCGGCACCGAGTTCGCCGAGTGCGGCGGCGGTCACACTGCCGACACCGTTGCCGACATCGACGACCACGGAGAGTTCATCGATCGGTGCGTCGGTTTCGATCGCCTCGACGACGGCATTGGTGTGGGCTGCGGTCGCTCGGTCGTCGCTGCGGCGCGTTCCGGACTCGTCCCACGCAGCGAACGTGTAGGCGTCGTCCTCGACGATCCCGGCGATCCGGTCACGGCGGTCGGTGTCGAAGGCTTGCCCTGACGGCGTCCAGAGTTTGAGTCCGTTGTCTTCCGGTGGGTTATGCGAGGCTGTCACGACGATCCCGGCGTCGGCATCAAGTCGTGCGATACTCCGGGCGACTGTCGGCGTCGCAGCCATTCCGAGGTCGATCACGTCCGCGCCACATTCCCGACAGCCGGCGGCGACGGCGTCACGCAGAAAGCCACCACTCTCTCGGGCATCGCGGCCGAGGACAACCGTTTCGGCTCCATCCGTGGCAACTGCCCGACCGATCGACAGCGCGAGGTCGGCTGTGACAGCGTCACCGACCGGTCCGCGAATCCCGCTGGTTCCGAACATATGGCGTGGGTACCGCTACACGGATAGAAAACTACCGAAGGGGGTCGCTTAGTCGTCGGTGCCGAGAATGACGCGGTGCGTCATCGCTTCGGGATCGAGCACCTCATCGGCTTCGTCCTCGGTGAGATACCCCTCGTCGACAGCGACTTCCTTCACTGTCTTGCCCTCAGCGAGTGCCTGTTTTGCCACCTTGCTGGCCTTATCGTAGCCGATAGCGGGGTTGAGCGCGGTCGCCAGCGCCATGCTCTGCTCGACTTGGTCGGCGCAGTGTTCCTCGTTGGCTTCCAGTTTGGCGACGAACCGCTCTGCGAAGACTTCGGAGCCGTTAGCGATGAGTTCAGCCGACTGGAGGAAGTTATGCGCCAAGACTGGCTTGTAGAGGTTGAGGTCGATCTGGCCCTCGGCTGCGCCCGCCGAGACGGCGGCGTCGTTGCCGACGACCTGTTTGTGGAGCTGGTTGACTGATTCGGCGACAACCGGGTTGATCTTGCCGGGCATGATCGACGAGCCAGGCTGGTTCTCCGGCTGTTCGATCTCGCCGAGGCCGTTGCGCGGCCCGGAGGCCAGCAGCCGGAGGTCGTTAGCGATCTTGTTCAGCGAGCCGGCGACCGTCCGGAGCGCGCCATGGGCCTCGCTCATCGCGTCGTGGGCGGCTTGGGCTTCGAAGTGGTTGTCGGCCTCGCGGAACGGCAGCCCGGTCTCCTCGGCGATGTAGTCGGCCGCTTGCTCGGGGAACTCGGGGTGGGTGTTGAGCCCGGTGCCGGTCGCGGTACCGCCAAGCGCGAGTTCGGCAAGGTGATCCTGCACGCTCTCGACGCGGTCGACTCCTTTCTCGATCTGGGTGCGGTAGCCACCGAACTCCTGGCCGAGTCGAACCGGCGTCGCATCTTGGAGGTGGGTGCGGCCGGTTTTGACCACGCTATCGAACTCGTCTTCCTTGTCGGCGAGTTCGTCGGCCAGCGTTTCGAGTGCGGGCACAACGTCGTTGGCGACGGCTTCCAGACTGGCGACGTGCATCGCCGTCGGGATCACATCATTACTTGACTGGCCGTAGTTGACGTGGTCGTTGGGGTGGACGGCGCGGTCGCCGATCTCGTGGCCCATGATCTCGGCGGCGCGGTTGGCGATGACCTCGTTGGCGTTCATATTCGAGGAGGTGCCCGATCCGGTCTGAAACACGTCGACCGGGAACTGATCGTCGTGATCGCCGGCGATGACCTCGTCTGCGGCGTCGACGATTGCGTCGGCGATCTCATCGTCGACGAGGCCGAGATCGCGGTTCGCTTGCGCCGAGGCCTTCTTCACAATTCCGAGCGCGCGGACGAACCGGCGGCCGAATGAGATGCCCGAAATCGGGAAGTTCTCGACGGCACGTTGGGTTTGAGCTCCCCAATAGGCGTCGGCCGGGACTTCCATCTCACCGAGACTATCGGACTCCGTGCGGTAGTCGTCTGCCATACCAGAGCCAACGGGCGAATCCGGGGTAAAAGCTACTGATTGCCCCTACTCGTCGCGGTTCGCGTTACTCGCCGTGCTCGTCGTATTCTTCCGGCGTGTAGGTCGTCAGTTCGATGGCGTGGATATCGGTCGTCATGTGCTCGCCCAGCGCGTCGTAGACCTGCTGGTGTTGATCGACCAGACTCTGGCCCTCGAAGGCGGGCGAGACGACGGTGGCAGCGAAATGCGCGTCCTCGAACTCCTCGTCGACGCTGCGGGGACGGCTGACGGTTGCTTCGCAGTCCTCGATCCCGGCTTCGATAGCGGCCTCGATGTCGGCGGCGTCCATACCGACTACCCGGTATCGACCCACAAAAACGCGCGGGCTTCGGGGCGTCAGTTTGGGATGCAGTATAGCTGCGGTCGTGCTCAGATAAAGCGGAGAAATGGGAACCGCTTCGAAAGCCCGACGCGCTGGAGTCGGGGAGCTCGCTGCGCGCTTCGGGCCTGCGGCCCTGCAGTGCTTGCGTCGTCACCAGAAATCAGAGATTTCTGGTTGGCTCACGAGAGCTTGCTCTCGTGAACGCCCGCCTTCCTCCAGCGCGTCGCCCCTTTCAGTCCCGCCCGACCACGGCTGCCTGACCAGCCGACACGGGTGGGACTGAAAGGGGCCGGCGTCTCGGCGAACCCGGACGACGTAAGCACCGCAGTGAGCGAAGCGAACGAGGAGCGCAGCGAGTCCCGGGAGCCGAGACGCCGGGGGCTTTCGAGATAGTCACAATCTAATCGAACCACTCTAAACAGTATCATAGCCGCACACGAAAATAATAATTTAGCTCCAGCGGTCGAGGCCAGTCTGGACGACGGCTGACTCGATGCGCTCGAAGCCGCGTTCGACTTCGTCGGCATCAACTTCCCATTCTCCAGTAACGTAGGCACGGGCGGCGTCGAGATCCGGGTCGATGTCGCTGTCTATCTCGTAGTCGTCGGTGACCGGCGGATCGAAGAACAACTCCCTGATTCGGTCGGCGAACTCGATGTGCTCGCCGCGGGCCTCCAGGACGCCGAAGAGATCGCCGTGTTCCGTGATCAGTTTCACGCCGGTTTTCGGCCCGATTCCGCTGATTCCCTCGTTGAAATCAGTGCCACAGAGCATCGCCACGTCGACCAACTGTTCGTAGGTGATGTCGTGCTCGTCGAGGGTCGGCTGGAGTTCCATCAGTTCGGGATGGCCCTTGCTCGTCAACTCCCGGAGGGTACTGGGCGCGCCGAACAGCAGCGTGTCGTAATCCTCGCTGCCGACGAAATCGGCGTCGCCGATCTTGTTCATGTAGGCCGCTTGGGCCTCGCCCTCGGCGGGTGCGTCGATGTAGGGAACATCGAGCAGGGCGAGGAGATCGCGGGTCGTCTCCTGAATCGTTTCGGTGAGCCGCACCGTCCGGGCTGACAGCCGCGCGGCTTCCAGCGCGTCGCCAGCGGCTTCGGCCTCCGCCAATCGTTCTTCGGCCTGCTCGCGTTGCTCGCGGCGTTTTTCCACTTCGTCGTCTTTCAACTCGGTAACGCCGCCATCGAAGACGAAGATCGGCGTCAGATCGTGCTCGAAGAATTTTGGAAGGCCCTGGACGACGCCGATCAGGTTGGCGACCTCGGTGCCGTCGTCGGTGGTGTAGATCGCGTCGTCAGTCCATTTGACGGTCGTCGTCAGATACCGGTACAGCCAGTTGTGGGCGTCGACGGCGACGGTGCTGCCCTCGATGTCGGCGAAGGGACACTCCGAGAGGGCCGCCAGCGAGCGAAGATCCGAATTTCCCATACCAAGCGAATGGATGCCGTCGGCTTGAAACTCCCGAGTCGATGCGTAAAACTCAGCTACCGATCATCGACGGCCGACAACAGTCCTGGTGGCGCAACGTCACCATGCTCCGCGAGAAACTCGGTTTCTGCCGTTGACAACCCCTCGCGCTCCCGAAACACGTCAAGGCCGCGCTGGTAGTCCGATTGCGACGCGACGGCTGGCTCACCGATTGGGCGATCAAGCACGAGTTCGGCCAGCCCGGTCTCCCGATCCGTGTAGGTGAACCCCGCCTTGTAGAGCGCGTGATACGAGAAGGCGTTGTTGACGGCGATGGCGATCCGGTCGTAGCCGGCCGCGGCTGCCTTCGATGTTAGAAACGCGACCAGCTGCGGGCCGAGTTGACTGCCGTCGCCGCGGCAGTCGTCCCGCACCGTCAGATACCGAATTTTCAGCGTCGAGGGGTCGGTTCGATCCGGGCTGAACGTGATCGCCGCAAGAACATCGTCGGCGAAATCACTTGCCTCAACGCCATCAGGCAGCGACGCCAGCGAGTCCGCGTCGTCGCTTTCGGCGTCGGTGCTGCTGTCGCCGGTCGCAGTCGCGCTCCCTACAGCGTCGCCGCGGATCACCGCCACGCCAGTCCCGCCGGTAACGAACTTCCCGGCGTAGCTGAACCGGCGGTAATCGAGCCGCAAGGTGGGATCAGCTTCGGCCCAGCCCAGCAGCGCGAACTCCATACAGCGGGATAACGGCGGCACCGACAAGAGTGCTTTTGCCGACGGCCGTCGAGAACGACGTATGCACGGCATCGGCGATGTTCGCTTTTTCGACCGGTTTGCCCGTATCTACGACCGGGTGATGCCAGCAGCCGACCGAAGGTCGCTGGCGGCAGCCCTCTCGCGGGCCGACGGCGACATCGACCGCGTGCTCGATCTCGGCGGCGGCACAGGCCGGGCGACCATCGCCGTCGACGCGGGCGAGCGAACTGTCGTCGACGTGTCCCGCCCCATGCTGGCGCGTGCGCGAACCCGAACAGCGAGCGGGCCGGGAAAGCCGACCGATCCACCCGGCCCGCTGGGTGCGATGCAGGGTGACGCGGGGCGACTGCCGGTCGGCGACGACGCGGTCGACGCGGCGATCATCGTCGACGCGTTCCACCACATGCCACAGCAGGCGGCGGTCGTCGCCGAAGCCAATCGCGTGATTCGTCCCGGTGGCGTCCTCATCATTCGGGAGTTCGATCCGAGCCATCCGCTTGGCTGGCTACTGGTTCGCGCCGAACACGCAATCCGCATGAAATCGACGTTTTACACGCCGGCTGATCTCGCCGACCTCCTCGCCGACACCGGATTTGCGGTCGACGTACTCGATGCGGGCTTCGAGTACACCGTGGTCGGAACGAACCGCTGAGCCGTTGGGGCGAATCGCTGAAGGTTTTACCCCCCAGTCGAAGGATGGGGTATGCTCAACGACCGCGTCGATACGGCCGGCCTCCCGCTGGCTGTCGGGGATCTGCTGGCGATCCTCAGTGTATTGACATTTGGCATGGTACAGCACGGCTCGATGTTCGACCGTGGTGCGATTGATATCGGCCACGCAGTCGGCGTCTACGCGCCGTTCGTAATCGGCTGGCTTGTCGCCGCAGTGGCCATCGGTGCCTACTCCGCGGGCGCGGGCGAGTCAGCGAAGGCGGCGATCCCACTCGGGCTTCGGGCATGGGTGGTCGCCGCGTTGATCGGCTTCGGCCTGCGGGCGATGGCGATCTTCCCCGGCGGACTCGCCCCGATCTTCATGGCGATCACGCTCCTGCTCACCGGCGGGCTGATCGCCGGGTTCCGCTGGCTCTTTTTCAAACTCGTCGGGTGAGAACCCCCGACCGTTTCTACTCCATCCGATACCCCTCGACCGTCCGGCGCGCATAAAGGAACGAAAACAGCCCGAAAGCGACGCCGAGCACCGCCGTGATGGCGATCCCACCGCCGCCGAAAGCGACTGCCGAGATACCGAGAGTGTCGGCAACGAAGTGGGCGATGAAACCGGTATGCGTGAGCAACAGTGGGAGGGCGACGATGGAAACGATCAGCGAGTAGATCACAAAGGCGACCGTACTTGGAATAATTGCCTTCCGGCTCCGGGAGACGCTGACGGCCTCGTGTCGCGGGAACGCCGCGCCGATCCCGGTCGCTATCGGGCCGGCACAACCCCCGGCGACGACCGTCCCGACGGTCAGTGTGGCGACCGTCGTGAGCGACTGCGGGCCCAAAACCCCGAGGACGGCGACCGCCAGAGCCGTCGCGGGGAGGCCGACAAGCGCGCCCGCGGCGATGTGACCGCCGACAAGTGCGCGAGCAGGGCTGGGGCTCAACACCGTCGCCGGTAGGACAGCCCCTTCATTGCCGACGACGTTGAGCGTGAACAGCGCGCCGGTGACCCACGCGCCACAGAACGCCACCAATATGGGAAAGGAGCCGGCGACGCTACCGGTCTGGACGGTTTCCATGATCGGCGTCACCAACACGAACGCCGGGTAGATCACATACGACAGCGAGATCGGCGACCGGCGGGCCCGTGTCCAGTCGACAGCGACGACGCCGGCGATCGGCTGAGGGAGCCAACTGAGGAACCGACCGCCGGTCGCGTCGGTCGGCGTCGCCGTCGATTTGGTCGTTTCGAGCCCGTCAGCGTACCAGAGCCAGCCCGCCAGCCGTGTCAACACGGGCGCGCTGACGGCGAGACCGACGGCGACGACGATCAGGCCGGCGGTAGCGCGGACGAGCGAGGCCTCAACACCGGCAACAAGGAGGGGTGCCTCACCAACCCAGCCGATCGGTGTCGGCGCGACAACGTCGAGCAGCGGCGCGAGCACGTCGCTCGTCGAATTCGAGAACAGCACGGCGAAGTATGCCAGAAAGCCAGCGACGAAGGCCATCGTCCGGAGGCGGTAGAGCAGCCGCGAGCGAACGCCACCGTTCTTGATGAGGAGGGCGACGCCGATCCCGGTCAGGAAGCCGGTCGCCGCCAGCAGCGTGGCCGTCACAAAGACGACCGGCGCGGCAGCCACCGAGCCGACGCCGACAGCGAAGGCGACGGCGGCCAGCGCGAGAACGAGGACTGTCGGGAGCCCAAGCACCGTTGCCTCGGCGGCGAGCACCCCTGCAAACAGCTGGCCGTGTGAGATCGTCGTCAACAGCCCATCGCGGTTGTCGGGATCGAGCAGCGATGTGTAGCCGCGGATGCCACCGAAGACGGCGGCGGCAACCCAGATCCCGACAGCGACCCGCCTGGCGAGATAGATCGGCGTCGACACGTCGCCGGTGAGCGCGCCCCCAGCGAAGTACGCACCGCCGACGAGCACACCCACCGCGGGGAGGAGAAACAGCATCATCAACACGATGCCGATCAGTTGGCTTGGATTGTCCCGCAGCGTCCGCCAGCGGCGGCGGAGTTCGGTGCGACCGACCGTCCGGGTTCGGGCCCACGAGACCGACATCTATCGCTCCGTCGCCGCCGCGTCGGTCTCGCCAGCGGCCTCGCTGTCGTTGCTGTCGGCGACGGCCGTCGCTGCTGTCGACGACTCGGTCGTCACCGAAAGGAACACATCCTCCAGCGTCGAATCGTCGCCGGCTTCGGCGGCCGTCGTCAGCTCATCGGGCGCGCCCTCGGCGACGAGTTCGCCCTCGTAGAGCACGCCCACGGTGTCGGCGAGTTCCTCGACGACCGAGAGGATATGCGTCGAGAGAAAGACTGTCTGGCCGTTGTCAGTGAGGTCGTCGATGGCGTCGATGACGGTGCGGGCAGCGCGGGGGTCGAGCCCGCTGGTCGGCTCATCGAGGAAGACGACCGCGGGTTCATGCAGCAGGGTCTGAATCAGGCCGATCTTCTGGCGCATCCCTTTCGAGTAGTCGTCGAGCCGGCGGTCGGCGTCGTCGGTGAGATCGAAGCGATCAAGCCACGTCTCGATCCGGTCGGCTGTCGGTTCCGGCGGGAGGTCGCGGAGCCGGGCGAAATACTGGAGCTGTTCGCGGCCGGTGAGTTCGTCGAATACCGGTGGTTCCTCGGGGAGGTAGCCGACGCGGCTGCGGACGCCGTCGCGGTCGGAAACTGGGATCCCCAGGATCGCGGCGTCGCCGCTGGTGGGCGTCGTCAGCGTCGTCAACATTCGCATCGTGGTCGTCTTGCCCGCGCCGTTTGGGCCGAGAAAGCCGTACACCGCGCCGCTCTCGACGGCGAGATCGATCCCGTCGACGACCGGCTCTGCGTCGAACCGCTTGGTGAGGTCGGTCGCGGAAATCGCTGGCTCGTCGGTCATCGGCGGCTGCGAGATCGCCGCATGGCGGTTCGTGCGTAATTCGACTCGGGTAGCCGGGTTGCTGGAGGGCAAATCATTCGTTGGTTCCCGTTTCGGCGACCCCATCAAAAACGCTGTGATGGCTCAACACGCGATTTTCGAGCCGCAGACCGTCGGCGGAACAGCGAGCTGTCGGTCACCACTTTTGCATAAGTTATGAATATGTTTCTAATGGCCACTAAGAACCCACCATGGAACCACGGGAAAAATTTATGTGTTGTTTTGCCATAGTATGATGTAACCCATGGCACAGTACTACGACTACGTGCTCGGCGTGATTCCGCTGCTGCTGGTCGGGCTGACGGGCATCCTCTCGGTTGCCGGCCTTGCTTTCACCGCCGCCCTCCCGGTCGGGGCCGGCGTTGCCGCGCTCGTCATCGGCCACGCGCTGTTCGTCAGCATCCCGACCCAGCCGACGGCGGAGTCGACCGAGCCGACCCAGCGAGTCAAGGCTGAATAGCGCGCCAATCGTTCGTGGCGACGGTTTTTCAGCGTGTGGTGCCGACGCGGCAGTATGACCGATACCCTGTTTCTCACCAGCGACGAGATCGACGGGCTGGCGACGCTGGCCGACTACGTCACACGCGTCGCCGACGGCTACCGCCAGCGCGGCGACGGCGCGCCGACCGAGCCCCGGACCGCGCTGTTCGGCGACGAGCCGCCAGGAATGTTGACGAGCTACAGCGCGATCCTCCCCGAGGACGGCTACATGGGCGGCTACACCTACAGCGCGGGCTTCGGCGCGGGCGACGCGTGGTTCATGACGCCGTTGTTCGACGCCGACAGCGGCGAGCCACTGGCCCTGCTGGACGGCGCGAGCATGAACCCGTTCAAAACCGGCGCGGCCGGCGCGGTCGGCGTCGACGCCCTGGCCCGCGAAGATGCTGAAACGGTCGGGCTGATCGGCTCCGGCGCGCAAGCGCGTGGGCAACTCCGCGCGACGGCGACAGTGCGAGATCTCGCTGCGGTCGACGTGTACTCGCCCACAGAGGCCAACCGCGAGGCATTCGCCGATGAAATGACCGACACGCTCGGCGTCGACGTGACCGCCGTCGAGTCGAGCGCGGCCGCCGTCGCCGACGCGGATATCGTCATCACCGCGACGACCGCCAGCGAACCCGTCTTCGATGGCGACGAGTTGGCCCCTGGGACGCACGTCACCGCGATGGGCCAGTACCACCCAAAGAAACGGGAACTCGATACGACGACCATCGAACGGAGTACCTACGTCCCGGATCTCCGCGAGCGCGTCATGCAGGACGCCGGCTCGTTCATCTACGCAGTCGAAGCAGGCGTCGTCGACGAATCACACGTCCACGCCGAACTCGGTGATGTCGTCGCCGGCAACGCTTCGGGCCGGACGAGCGACGACGAGATCACCGTCTTCGACAGCGGCGGCACCGCCATCGAGACAGTCGCCGCAGCGGGCATGCTCTACGAGCGCGCCCGCGAGCAGGGCCTCGGCTCGACGATCGAGTTCGCGCCGGCCAGCGATGCGTTGACTGGAAAATAGTTCGGTGGAATCAGGGAGCAGGGTCGTTACTGCAGTCGATACCGGAGTAGGGCGGCAATGCCACCAAAGCTATCGAGCTGTTGGCCGGGATGAAAATCCGACGAGAAGACGGTGATCTCGCCGCCCTGCTGTTCGACCGATTCTATCACGTCGTTGATATCGAGCTCCCAGTCGCCGTCGCCCTGTCGTTCGTCCCGCAGGCGATTATCGAGGATCAGCAGTTCTTCGACCGCGCCGAACTCGGCGGCCTTCTGGACTTCGTCGATCCCGTAGGCCGCCTTCGCGCCGTCGGCGATCCGTTCCATCAGTTCGTCGATAGTCTCGGCCTCGCGGGCGATACGCGTTTCGTCCTGTACTTCCTCGACCGCGCCGCGCTTGAGGACTTCGTGGACGCCGCGGCCGCCCGCGCTGGAGGTGTCGACGACGGTGATCAGGTCGGCGAGGTTGCGGTACTCCTCCTCGATGTAGTCGCGAGCGTCCTGCTTCGTGAAGCCGGGGCCGGCGAGGATGATCGCGTCGGTGTCGAGATGGCTCAGGGCGTCGCCGAGTTCGGCGAACAGTTCGTCGCGTGGGCGGGAGTACTCACCCTTGCCGGTGGGTTTGGTGAAGGAGGCGTACTCGTCGACTCCATACTCCTTGACGAGGTGGATGTAGGCCTCGCCCTCCTCGACAGTGGCGATGGCGACATCGGGGCTGTCGGCGGCCTCTTCGGCCTCCTCGATGCGCTCGATCTGGTCGGGTTTGAACTGCTTTTCAATCGTCAGTTCGTCGTGGGCTTCGACGTTGAGCGTGTGGTGGTGGCCGAGCTGATCCTCGCGGGAACAGTCGGTGATCTCGCCGCCGACACGCAGGCGGTTGGCGAAGCGGGCGAACTCCACGTCCGAGACCTCGATAGTCACCGAGAGGTGTTCGCGCTGGCCGCCGGTGTCGCGCATCTGGTCGTCGTCGCGTTGGATGCGCCTAGTGGTGTCGCCGGAGACGAGGTCGCCCGGTTCGAGGACGTAGGAGAGATGCCAGAGGTCGTCGACGGTTTCGGGCGTGAGCGTCAGCCGCTCGCGGCCGGCCTCGCCCTGCCCGCGGCTCGCAATTCGCATAGCGGGTGTTCAGGGGGCGCGGTAACAACGCTTGTGTTCTTCCCTAATCGGATACGACCATCTGCTCGGCCGCAAGCGAAGACAACGCGTGCTACGGTTCGACACCGATTATTGAGGCAGTCGCGGCCGCAACTTTCTGAGTCGCTGCCGATGTGAGCGATCCCTTCGGTCGGATGATGTTGTCGTGTTTGAGCGTGAATAGATACCACGGCGAGGCATAGCTTTCCTCACCCGGATCGCCCATTTCCCACGCTGCTCGGTCAAGTGCAATCGCTCCGGATCGTTCCGTGCGGGTCAAGCCGACCACAGCGTACTCGCTACCGTGAAACGGATGTGACGGCCCACTGAGGATCAAAAACGGTCGCTCGGCTGGCTTTGATTTGAACGGCGCAGGATGCCAGACGACATCACCGCGCTGAAACGGCGCGTCGGTCATCGATGCTCTCGCGGATCAACGTCGCTGTCAGCCCACCCTTCGAATTCGTCGTCCGCATGTTGTTCCTCGAAGGCAGCCATGCTGTACATAGAAGCCCCGATAGCAGCGAGGCGGTCGTCATCAGTGACAGACCAGTACGGTTGCTCGTGTTCGACTAAGCCTTGATCAGCTAATCGAGACAGTGTCGGATTGAGACTACCACGTGGGATGTCGACCTCCTCAGCGATTTCCGCTGGTTTGAACCCGAGATTGGGGTGCTGAGCGAGAAATGAGAGGATCTTGTGTGCGTTCGAGCCCGGATCGATAGCGAGCGTGTCGACTGTCTCCCGGGTTTGTTTGTACTCGTCGAACTCCACAGGCATATCCGAATGTATCTCTTGTATGGATTTGTATGTTTGGGTAAGTTCAGTCCGACTCGACGATCTGTTCCAGTCCCTGCTAAGTCAGCCCGGACACCACAAGTACGTTGTGGGCACTCTCGCGTTTATTTGCATCATCGGAGGCTTTCATCGTCACTCGTACTGGCGACACACCTAATAGTACCACCCGTGTACCACGATATATGAGCACGGAGACGCCCGAAGACAGCGAGATGGTGAAGCTCAACGTCAAAGTTCCGGAGCCGCTGCTTGCGGAGATCGACGAGCTGGCCGGCGAACTGAACTACACGAATCGCTCGGAGTTCGTGCGCGAGGTGCTGCGCGATACGACCGAGCCGATCCTGACGCCCGGCGCAAAAGAGGGGATAGCGCAGGGGTATGCCGACGTGGCGGCCGGTCGAACGATGACCCACGAGGAGATGAAAGAGAAGTACGACGTAGACGATTGAGAGGGCCGACAGGTGGCTCACGATATCGTCTACGCTGAGACGCTCGATGAAACCCTTGAGGATCTAGAAAAAGAAGACGCCCAGCGCGTCATCAGAAAACTCGGTGAGATCGCTGATTTTCCCGATCACTTCCTCGACTCGTTGAAGAATCATCCGGGCTACAAGCTCCGTGTCGGCGACTTCCGGGTGCTGGTCGACTGGGACAAAGACGACGAAACGCTGTACGCTATCGATGTGTTCGAGCGAAAATACGAGTACCGCAAACTCGGAAACTACCGCGAGGTGTGGGGGTCGTGGCGCGACGATAGCTAACCCACAAGACTACCCGGTATCTTAGTCCGATTCAACGACCTGCTCAAGCCCCGACTGCTCCATGCCGGACTCCACGAGCACGCCGTGAGCACTCTCGCGTTCCTTCGCGCCGTCGGAGACTTTCACGAACACCGCGTTCTCGCGGGCCTCGGAGATCGTCTGCCCGCCGCAGTAGCTCAGCCCTGAACGAATCCCGGCGATGAACTCCTCAGTCAACGGCGCGAGCGGGCCTTTGTACGGCGTCAACGCCTCGACGCCCTCGCCGGAGTCGACGTCGATATCCTTGTCCTCGCGGTCGTCGTTGGCGGCCGTCGAGGCCATCCCGCGGGAGCGTTTGAACCGCTCGCCGTTGCGCGTGACGACGCGGCCCGGTGCCTCGTCGGTGCCGGCGAAAAAGCCGCCCATCATCACGGTCTCCGCGCCGGCCATCAGTGCCTTGGCGGCGTCGCCGGAGTTCTGAATCCCGCCGTCGGCCATGACCGTGATCCCGAGTTCGTCGGCGCGGTCAGCGCATTCATCGACCGCCGAGAGCTGTGGGTAGCCCGCGCCGGCGACCTCCCGCGTCGTACAGTGCGACCCCGGCCCGACGCCGACTTTCACGCAGTCCGCGCCCGCGTCATAGAGGTCTTCGACGGCTTGCGGCGTGACGACGTTGCCCGCGATCAACTCGGGGTCGTACTCGGCGCGAATCTCGGCGACGGCGTCGAGTGCGCGCTCCATGTGGCCGTGGGCGACATCGAGAACGACCGCGTCGCCGCCAGCGTTCAAAATCGCCTCGGTGCGGTCGAGATAGTCCTCGTCGATGCCGACCGCCGCGGCGACGGGGCCGCCCTGCTCGGCGACCGTGCTGACTTCCGCCGCTTGCTCCTCAATCGAGAGGAAGCGGTGGATGACGCCCAGCCCGCCGAGGTCGGCCAGTGCGGCCGCGGTCTCGGCTTCGGTGACGGTGTCCATCGCCGCGCTGACGATGGGCGTGTCAAGCGAGAGCGACGGCGTCAACTGTGCGGTGAGGTCGATGTCGCTTCGACTATCCACAGCCGATCGCTGTGGAACAAGCAGTGCGTCTCCGTACGAGAGTCCGGTGCGGATCTCCATGTGTAACCCTCATCAAACAGGGGTGACACGCTATTAACCCCACTGCTCGCGGGTGCTGCTGCCGCAGCGCAAATGATTTAGCCGCTGGGGTGTCTATCTTGAAGGAACACACGTCACGCTTGCGGGACTCCATGTGTAACCACCCCCGTTTTGTGACGTGTGTCTCCAGTCCGTGAGCAGCAGGTGTGTCAGCCCCTGAGTAACACGCTGTCGGTCGAGTTCTAGAGGTCGAGGCCGCGAATCGAGACGCCAGCCCCGGCATCGTGGTCGCCGCTTGTTTCGACATGGCCGATCACTCGGCCGTCAGTCGCGGCTGCGAGATCAGCGGCGGCCGCGTCGTCGCCGACGGCAGCGACGAAGCCGGTGCCCATGTTGAACGTCGTGTGCATCTCGGCATCGGAGACGTTGCCCTGCTCTTGAACAAAGTCAAAGACCGGCTGGGCGTCGAAGGGGTCGTCGACAACGTAGCGGTGGTCGCCGAGCCGCTGGAGGTTCCCCCAGCCGCCGCCGGTGATGTGGGCCGCGCCGCGAACGCCGTGGGCGCGCATCGGTGTCAACAAGTCAGTATAGATTCGGGTCGGCTCCAGCAGGGCCTCGCCGATAGTGTCGTAGCCGTCGAACGGACAGGGATCGGTGTACTCGTGGTCGCGGGTCGTCGCCGTCCGCGCCAGCGTCAGTCCGTTGGAGTGAATTCCCGAGGATTTCCAGCCGACGAGCGTATCGCCCAGCTCGGCCGCGCCGTCGAAGAGGCCATCCTTGTCAGCGAGGCCGACGCAGGCACCCGCGAGATCGAGGCCTTTCACAACTTCCGGCATCACGGCGGTTTCGCCACCGACAAGTTCAATGTCAGCCTGCTTGGCTCCGGCGGCCAGCCCCTCGCCGATCTGTTCTGCAAAATCGTCGTCGGGTTCGTCGATAGCGAGATAGTCGACAAAGGCGACCGGCCGGACGCCGGCGGCGACGAGGTCGTTGACGTTCATCGCGATGCAGTCAACCCCGACCGTCGAGTAGTCGCCGAGGGCTTCGGCGACGAGGAGTTTCGTGCCGACGCCGTCAGTCGCTAAGGCGAGATATCGGTCGCCGATGTCGAGTAAGCCGGCGTAATCGCCCTCGCTGTCGCCGACCGCGTCGATCAGCGCGGCCGTCGCCGACTCGCTGGC
Source organism: Halonotius sp. F2-221B (assembly GCF_046719765.1). Taxonomy (NCBI): domain Archaea; kingdom Methanobacteriati; phylum Methanobacteriota; class Halobacteria; order Halobacteriales; family Haloferacaceae; genus Halonotius; species Halonotius sp. F2-221B. The sequence continues at coordinate 53,632 of NZ_JABEBY010000017.1, read as the reverse complement.
TTCGATATCGACGCCCGCATCGGCGTAGGTGAGTTCGTCGTCCGCGTCGTCAGTCATACCTCACAGCGCGGGCAGCGAACACAAAAGCGCGATGATTCGGCGAGTCGCTTAGATGATACTGATATCGAGCGTCGTCCACGCAATGTAGGTCAAGGCAGCACTCAACAGAAACGTCCCGCCCCAAGCCGGTTTGCTCCACGCGATGACGGTCTTCCCGTCGAGCGGGCCGAACGGGACGAGATTGAACGCCGCCAGAAACAGGTTGACGATGATCCCGAGTTGGCCGAGCAAGACAAGCAGCCCAAGGTTCAGCCCGACACCGCCCAGGTATACCGGGAGGAAGACCGCCGCCAACACGAGGTTCATCACCGGGCCGGCGATGGCGATGTGGCCGTGTTCCTTTGCGTTCAGGTAACCGCGGTGGTGTACCGCGCCGGGTGCGGCGAAGATGAACCCGAGCAACGCGCTCATCACAGCTAAAAAGAGCATGTTGTAGTCGGCGCGAAACTCTGCGATCTGGCCGTAGTTGACGGCAACAACCTTGTGTGCGAGTTCGTGCAGCAGGAAGGCGACACCGGCGGTCAACAGGCTCACCCCAAGCAACACCACCAGCGGGAGGCCGACCATCGCCAGCAGGTTCGGCCCGCCGCCGGCAAAAAAGATCGTGAAGGCCAGCCCCAGGGCGGCCCAAGCGACCAGCAGGTCACGCACCTCACGGCTGCTGAACTCGTAGTCGCCGATCCGGTAGGCGGTGCTCATGTGATCGTCCTCCAGATCAGCTCCGCGCTATTGCGCGCGCCATCGAGCATGAGCTGTGAGATCCCGTCGACACCGCCGAGTTCGGTGCCAAGGAGGGGCAGGATGTAGCTCACGAACAGCGCGCTGGCGACGATGCTCCCGACGTTTGTCAGGGCGACGACCATGATCAGCTTGAACAGCGGGACATCGAACATCTCGCCGAGGATCTCACCGATCGGTTTCGTCTCATCGGAGAGCAGATCGTTGAGCGTCCCGATGTCGCCGACGTTGACCGTGAGATGTCGAAGCTCGACGTAGCCGGCGAACCAGCCGGGCGCGAGGGCGGGGTTGATCGAGGTCATCCACGCGACCGCACCGCCGACGCCGGCCGACGACCACCGCGCGCCAGCCAGCTTGGCAAAGCCGGCGGCAAAGACGGCGTTGATCAGGAACCACGCGCCGAACACGCGCAGCAGGAAGGCGTTTTGCACACCGGCCATCGCCAACAGCACGAAGAAACTCACAAACGCGACCGAAAGCACGATCCCGATGATCTTCCCCCACGGGATGCCGCGACCGGTCTCCTCGCCAACCAGCGTGTTCATCGGTGGCAACGAGGCCGGATCGTCAAGATAACCCTCGATCCCCGCACGGTGGCCCGCACCGACAACCGCCAGCACGTCGTAGCCGTTCTCTCGAAGCCCGACAAGCTGGTGGCCGATGTAGGCGTCGCGCTCGTCGATCAGCGCTTCCGCGCCGCCGGGGCTGAACTGCCGGAACTCCTCCATCATCACCGTCACCACGTCGGCGTCGGTCAGCTCCTCGATCTCCATCTCGTCGATGCCACCCTCCGGGGCTGGGCCACTCGGGCCCAACAGCCCGATCACCACAGCAGCGACCAGGCCGAGCGCGAGGCCGCCGACAAGCCCAAGCGTGAGACTGCCGATGATCGTGACCGCAAACCCACCGAGCAACGAGCCGACAGCGGCGTCGGCAACCCCGGAGGCAGCAACGACGGAGGCAACCGCCCAGCCGCCGCCAAGCGAGGCGATGAGGCGACGGTCGCCGCCAAGCGCGAGCCCCGCGAGTTGGTCGATGAAGAGGGCGGCAGCAAGGCCGAGCAGGCCGCTTGCGGCAGCCCGGAGATAGACCGCCTCGGTGATGCCGACCGCGCCGCCAAAGAGGGCGAGAGCGGGGCCGGCGACCAGGCCGACGATGAGGCCGACCATCACGCCGACAACGCGGCTGTCGGTGACCCCGAAGGCGAGGCCGCCGACCATCCGCAGCTTTTCGGTGATCGTCATCCGCGCCCAGAACCGCTGGATCGTCTCCTGGATGTCGCGGTCGACGAGGGCGACATCGATCCCGTGTTCCTCGGCGGTTTCGACGGCGGCCAGCATATCCGCGCCGGGGTCGATGTCGAACTGCTCGCCAAGCCGTGTTTGGACGTACGACAGCATCCAGTAGGCGAGAAACTGGAAGACGGTGTTGCCCTGCAGCAGATCGCTGGCGTCGAGATCGTCGGGCTCGTGGCCCTTCAGTTGGCGATACCGCCCGTCATCGAGTTCGACGGCAACGATATCCGGCTGCTCGTCAGCGATCGCGGTTTCGACCTCCTCGACGCTTGCCTGGGAGACGTGGGCGGTCCCGATGACCGATACCGACCCCTCGCCGTCGGCTGGCTCGGTTTGGGTCGGTCGATCCGCGGGGGTACTCATTGGCCGCGTTTGTCCACCGGCGGGTTTACCAGTGTCGGAGTCAGCGTTTGGGCGACCGCTTGGTGACCAACCATGAGTCGGCCACACGGTACTGTTCAGATTAGTGCGGTTGGATTGCGAACACTTCGAAAGCCCCCGGCGTCTCGACTCCCGGGACTCGCTGCGCTCCTCGCTCACTACGTTCGCTGTGGTGCTTGCGTCGTCCGGGTTCGGCGAGACGCCGGCCCCTTTCAATCCCACCCGCGTCGACGGGTCAGGCAGCTTCGGTCGGGCGGGGCTGAAAGGGGCGACGCGCTGGCGGAAGGGGGGCGACGCAAGCACTGCAGGGGCGCAGGCCCGAAGCGCGCAGCGAGCGCGTGGTCGACCGTAGGGAGACCACGGTCGCTCGAACGGCGACCGAAGGGAGCCGTGAGAGCCCACCGAAACCAGCGCGTCGGGGCTTTCGAGATGGTTCCAGTTTCACCAGCCTACCTGAACACGACCCCACACCGGGAACAGCTATTCATACGTCCCACCCGAAGAGCAGGTATGTCACACGATGCAGCGGTCGAGGGGATCGGAATGGGCGTCGGTCCCGACGGAACCAACGTTCCCGCCGTCATCCTCACCGCACGCGAGGAGTACCTCCCGATCTTCATCACCAGCGATCAGGCACAGTCGATCAGACACTCGCTGTCGGGCGAGCCCTTCGAGCGACCGCTGACCCACGATCTGCTGGTCGAGATGGTCACCGAGTTCGGCGGCGCGATCGACGGCGTCCGGATCGATGAGCTGGCCGACGGCACCTTCTACGCCAAGATCGACGCCGAGCGGTACGTCGACGGCCAGCCGGAAACCTTTGCGTTCGATGCCCGGCCGAGCGACGCCATCGCTATCGCCGTCCGCAGCGAGTGTCCGATCAGCGTCTCCGATGAGATCCTCGATGCCGCCGGCCGTGATCCCGACGAGATCGAGGTTGAAGAGCCCGACTCCCGCGGCGGTGACGACGAGTTGGTGCCGGACGATCTCTTTTCGGACGACCCAGACGAGTAGCTACGCGTCCGGCAGCGTTCCGAGCGTCACGTCGACGACGACCTCCTCGCCGTCTCGCAGTACCCGAATCGGAACTGTCTGACCGGGGCGGGTCTCCAAGGCAAGTACCCGGCTCAACTCGTCGGTGTTGTTGATCTCGCTGCCGCCGATCGCTAAGATCACGTCGCCGCCGGTCGGGATCGCTGCCGCGCCGGATTGCGGCTGCTCAGGCTCCGGCTCGTCCGGCGATGGCGGCTCTGGGGTTGAGCCGTTCGGCGGTTCCGGCTCGGTGTCGTTTGCCGGCGGCTCCCCGGTGTCACCGTCGTCGGCATCGGCGTCAGCGTCGTCGCTGCCGGTGATACTCGGCTGTAAGATCCCGTCGCTTGGGCCGCCATCAGTTGTTTCGACGACCAACACGCCACGCGGGCGATCGAGGCCGTTGGCGTCGGCGATCTGCGGTTCGACCGTGAGAATCGTCACACCGAGATAGGAGTGGTCGTAGCTCCCGGTCGAGCGGAGTTCGGGGATAACTCGCGTTGCCAGCTCCGCCGAGACCGCAAAGCCGACGTTGCCGCCCTGAGAGGCGAAGACGACGCCAGCAACGTCGCCCGCGAGATCGACCAGCGGGCCGCCGCTGGAGCCGCTGTTGACCTCAGTGTCAGTCTGGATCGCCGCCGGGATCGAAAACCGGCTGAGCCCCTGGACGGAGCGACCGCGCGCGCTGACGATCCCCCGCGACAGCGACTCGCTGAGCCCAAAGGGCGCGCCGATGGCGACGACCTCCGCGCCGACCGGCGTCGGCTCGGTGACAAACGACAGCGTCTCCGAGACCGACACCGAGGAGTCGACTTCGAGCACCGCGAGATCGCTGTGTCGATCCGAGCCGACAACGCTGGCGTCGGCCCACTGGCCATCAGCCAGCCGAACCGTAACCTCTGAGCCCGGATCGACGACATGGTGGTTGGTGACGATCGTCCGCGGGTCGATCGCAAATCCCGATCCCTGTCCGACTTTGCGATCGTTTTCGGCAACGTGGACAACGACAACAGAAGGGAGGACCTCGTTGTACACTCGCGTGTAGGGGCTCTCGTCGGCACTGCTGTCGACCGATTCGGGGGCCGCACAGCCGGCCACCGCGGCCGCGCCCGTCGCAACCGACGCCAACAGCGCGCGTCGCGTCTGTTCCATACACCGGGAGGTGTCGCCGCCGGCAAAAACAGTCCGATCACCGGCGCGGGGCCGACGACCACACTTATTCGTCGCGTCGGTATAGCGTGGGTATGCCAGTCACCGCCGAGCCACCGGAGCCGCCGACGCTTGAATCGGTCGATCCAAACGAGTACGAGGACGCCGAGGTCGTCGGCGACACCGACTATAGGCGCGAGGAGATCGAGACGTTTCTGCGGGAGGGCGCGTGGGCCGAAGCCTTCGAGCTGTGGGCCGCCGACACCGATCTCGACGACGCAGGGTTCGGGATCGTTGTCGACATCGAGATGCTCCAGCATTTCGATTTCTTCTGGGATGGGTTTGCCGATCGTGTCGGCTACCACGCCCCCGGCATCCCCGAGGATTGGAAACAGCGAGACCTCCACCCCGATCTCGACAGCTGGGCGACTGTCTCGGCGATCAACGCCGGGCTGACCGAGCTCGGCCAGCAGGTGTGTGAGGTGTTGTACGACGAGTACATCGACTGGGAATCCGAGTACGAGGCGCCCGACGATCTGCCGGAGTTTGATGACTGACGCGTCGACACCGGCTGGGGACGACACCCCGATCGCGGTGTCGATCCCACCGCTGGACGAGACGGCCCACGAGGCGGCCCAAGAGCGACAGACCCAGCTACTCAAACCGCCCGGCAGCCTCGGTCGGCTCGAATCGATGGCCGTCGAGATCGCCGCCATGCAGGCGACACCGACCCCGAGCGTCGACCCGGCGGTGCTTCTCACGCTGGCGGCCGACCACGGCGTCACCAGCGAGGGCGTCAGCGCCTACCCGGCGTCGGTGACCGCCGCGATGGTCGAGGCCGTCGACAACGGCGATGCCGCGATCAACGCGCTGGCTGGGGCCACCGAGATCACCACCCACGTCGTCGACATGGGTGTCGCCGGCGACGTGCCGGCGAGTGTCATCGACTACCACATCGCCGACGGCACCGCGAACATGGCGGTCGAGCCCGCGATGACACGCCAACAGGCACGCGAGTCGATCGCCGCCGGGCGAGCGCTCGTCGCCGATCAGGCCGCCGAGGCGGGGATCGTCGGCCTCGGCGATCTCGGCATCGGCAACACGACCGCCAGCGCGGCGATCACCGCGGCCCTGACCGACAGCGCGGTCGCCGAGGTCACCGGCCACGGTACCGGGATCGACGAGGCAGCCAGACAGCAAAAGATCGAAACGATCGAACAGGCACTCGCGGTCACCGATCCCGATCCCGACAGCCCGATCGACGTACTTCGGTGTGTTGGCGGCTTCGAGATCGGCGGCCTCGTCGGGGTGACACTCGAAGCCGCTAGCCGACGGATCCCGGTCGTCCTCGACGGCGTGGTCACGGGTGCGGCCGCGCTGGTGGCTGCCGGGATCGACGAGCGCGTGAGGGGGTATCTATGTGGCTCACACGTCTCGACAGAGCCGGGCCATGCGATCCAACTGGACGCCCTCGACGTTGCGCCCTGTCTCGACTACGAGATGTGCCTCGGAGAGGGCACGGGTGCGGGGCTGGCGATCAGTAGCTATCGGGCAGCCTGCCGAACCCACACCGAGATGGCGACGTTCGCAGACAGCGGGCTCACCGACAGCTAAGCCGCGGGCTCAGCCCGTTCCCCGCTGTTCGATCAGCGTCTCGCTGCCATCCTCATAGATCGCATACACCTCGAAGCTGTCCCGATCGACGGTCGCCTCGCCGCCGGAGACCTGGATCGTCTCGATGAGGTTCCCCTCGGTATCACGGATCTCGACGTACGCCGCATCACCGGGGTTTGTCCAGGTGATCGTCGTTCCAACCCCGGTCGACTCGGTGTCGACGGCGACATCTCTGGTCGGGTCATCATCCTCCTCGTCGGGCTGCTGGAGCCCACGGTCGTCGAACTCGCCGCTGAACACCGCGGCACCGACAACCGCGGCTGTCGAGGAGGTCACAACGAGCAGAACCGCAACGCTCAAAATATTGATGATATCGATGACCGCACGCTGTGACGAACGGTCGGTGTGACTCCCACTCATGTCCAGGTGTGCTCCCCCGAGCAGCGGCTGTTACCCGTGGTGACGACCCCGGACGCAAAAAAGCCACCGGCACAACGGTGACTGTCAGCCGACCACGAGATCGATCCAAAGGGAAACGTCATTACCCCGGCGGGCGAGGGCCGACATATGCGAGGTGCACTCATCGTGCTTGACGGCTGGGGGCTTGGCGATCACGACGGCCGTGATGCGGTGGCCGCGGCGGCAACACCAACCTTCGACCGTCTGCGCGAGACGGGCGCGTTCAACACGCTCACCACCCACAGCCGACGCGTCGGCCTGCCGGAGGGCCAGATGGGCAACAGCGAGGTTGGCCATCTCAACATCGGGGCGGGGCGGGTCGTCAAACAGTCTTACACCCGGATCGTCGACTCGATCGAGGACGGCAGCTTTCGGGACAATGACGCGCTCAACGACGCGATCAGCGACGCCGACGACCACGACGGCGCGGTACACCTGATGGGCTTGGTCAGCGATGGCGGCGTCCACTCGGATATCAGCCACTTCCAAGCCCTCATCGAACTCGCCGCCGACCGCGGTGTCGAGGCAGTCACCCACGCCTTTACCGATGGCCGGGATACGGCCCCGAAATCCGGCGCGGGCCATCTCGAAACGATCACCGAGACGGCCGCCGACCACGGCACCGGCGACGTTGCCACCGTTTCCGGCCGCTACTACGCGATGGATCGCGACGAAAACTGGGAGCGGACGAATCGCGCGTACGACGCGATTGTCAACCGCGAGGCCGACCACACAGCCGACACGGCGGTCGACGCTGTCGAGGACAGCTACGCCCGTGGCGACACCGACGAGTTCATCGAGCCGACGCTGGTGGCCGACCAGCCCGCACTCTCCGATGGCGATGCGGTCATCTTTGTCAACTTCCGGGCCGACCGCGCCCGCCAACTGGTGCGGATGCTCGCAGACATCGAGCCCGAATGGGGTATCGAGACCAGTCCGCCAGATACCAAGCTGGTGACGATGACCCAGTACGACAAGACGTTCGACCTCGATGTCGCCTACCCGCCGGAACAGCCCGCAAACACCCTCGGCGAGGTCGTCGCCGACGCCGGCCTCGACCAGCTGCGGCTTGCAGAGTCAGAAAAGTATCCACACGTCACCTACTTCCTCAACGGGGGCCGAGAGATCGAGTTCGACGGCGAGCGACGGGAGATCATCAAAAGCCCGGCGGTGGCAACGTACGACCTCCAGCCGGAGATGCACGCCGAGAAAGTGACCGACACCGCCATCGATATCATCGAGGCCGACGACCCCGAGCTGCTCGTTGTCAACTTCGCCAACCCGGATATGGTCGGCCACACCGGCGACTACGAGGCGGCGATCACCGCCGTCGAAGCCGTCGACGAACAGCTCGGCCAGCTCGTCGACGCCATCGAGGCCGCCGGCGGCCACCTCATCGTCACCGCCGACCACGGCAACGCCGACGATATGGGCACCGAAGAGGATCCCCACACCGCCCACACGTTCAACCCTGTTCCCGTGATCTACATCTCCCCGGAGGGCGACGACGGCGGACGAGGGATGCGGTCAGGCGGCGCGCTGTGTGATCTCGCACCGACGCTACTGGAGCTGATGGAACTCCCGACGCCGACGGAGATGACCGGCGAGTCGTTGCTGACCGACGACTGACGGCGGTACGGTTTTGTCATCTGCGGTGAATTCCGAGATATGTCCGGCTTCGAGCTCAGCTTTGATGCGTTCGTCCTCGCCGCCTCGACCGATAGCCTCGCCGACGAACCGGCGGCCCGCGAACACGCCGATGCTGTCGAGTTCCGGCTGGATCTCGCCGCCGACCCGCTTGCGCAGCTAGCAGGCTACGACGGCGAACTGCCGATCATCGCCACCAACCGCGCAGCGTGGGAGGGCGGCGAGGCGACCGACGAGGCAGGTCGCCTTGCGACGCTTGCGACGGCCCTCGAAGACGATGCCGTCGCCGCTGTCGACCTCGAACTCAACGCGCTCACGGGCCGTGCAGCCGCCGCCGACACCGACACCGCCCGAGACGTGCGCGCCAGTGCCCGCGAGGCAGGGGTGACGGTGATCGCCTCGATCCACGACTTCGAGGCGACGCCGCCGGTCGCCGAGCTCACCGAACGGCTGCGGCTCGGTGGTGAGGCTGGCGATATCGCCAAACTTGCCACGACGGCCCACGACCGCGGCGACGCCCTCGATCTGCTGACCGCAACGCATCGGGCGACGGCGGCCGGCCGCCGTGTCGCCACGATGGGGATGGGCGCGGCCGGCCAACACACCCGGGCGGTCGCGCCGGTGTACGGCTCAACGATCGGCTACGCGCCGGTTGCAGCCGCCGACGCAACCGCGCCGGGGCAGTATCCGCTGGCGATGCTCCGTGAGTTGGTCGACGGGCTGACGACACCGACGGCGAACACGGATGTTTAACACGCCGATGGGCGAAGGTGAGATATGGACAGCGCACGACGACGGGTTGTGGTGACCGCCCTCGTCGCTCTCGGCGGTGCGATGATCGGGGTGCCGGGGGTCGGCCACGCGTATCTCCGTCGGTGGAAACGCTCGCTGCTGTGGCTGACGGTGACACTCGGTGCGGGGATTATGCTGATCAGCTACTACGTCCCCGAGCCAACAACGCTCGATCCCTTCGATTTCGGTGCGATCCCGATGGAGGTACGGCTAACGCTCTTTGTGATCACGGCTGTCAGCGTCTTCGATGCGACGCTGTTGGCGTATCTCGACGGCCAGCAGTCCGAGGAGTTGACACCGACCAGCGATGCGGTTCCGGGCGACGAGGGTGGCATCTCCTGTCCGCACTGCGGTAAAACAACCGACGCTGACCTCGATTTCTGTACCTGGTGTACGGAGCCGCTCACGACCGGTGACGATCACGATGGTGCCGCGACCGACACGGTATCCGACGAGTCGCCCCGCTCGGAGGAGCCCTGAGCGCCGAGCGATCGATCACTCGCCTGCTGACCCCGAACCGACCAGCCGAGCAGCGAGCCGCTCGAAGGGAGCCGAATACCCCATCAGCGTCGTCCCGACAACCGCCATCACCAACACGTAGCCGACAGCAAACGCGCTGATCCGGTCGGCGACCGGCTGCGGGATCGTTCCGTTTGCGGCACCCGAGACGGCCAGCGTCGCGATAATCAATGAGAACTCCCCGCGGGTCGTCATCGCCAGCGCGGTTCGCGTCGATCGCCGCACGTTGAGGTCGAAGGCGCGGCCGCCGAGAAAGCCGCTGAGGAGTTTCGTGGGCGTGGTGACGACGACCGCCGCCGCGATCACGCCTGCGACGCCGGCAACCGCGAGCGGGTCAGTTACAAGCCCGATCCAGAAGAAGAAGACGGCCGCGAAGGTATCCCGGATCGGTTCGAGCAGCTCCTCGATCTGGGTGACGTGGCCGGTCGAGGAGACACCCATCCCGACGAAGAAGGCCGCGACCGCCTCGCTGACGCCCAGCGAGAGGGCAACCCCGGCGACGGCGACCGTCAACCCGACCGTGCGCAACACGACGAACTCGTGGGTGTCGGCGTCGAGTAACCGCGCGAACAGCGGCGTTCCGAACTGGACGGCGACGAACAGCAGAGCGATAAAGCCGAGACCGACAGCGACCGCGGTCGCCGCTTCGCCCACGTCGCTGCCGCCGAGGACGACCGCGGTCGTCACCGCGAGATACACCGCGATCAACAGATCCTCATAGACCAACGTCCCGAGGATCGGCTCGGCCTCATCGTTGGCGATCCAGCCCAGATCCAACAGCGATTTCGTGATGATTGCCGACGAGGAGATGTAGACGATGCCGGCGACCAACACGGCCGGCAGAATCGATCCAAACACCAGCCAGCCGAGCGCGAACCCGACCGGAAAGTTGACCAGAGCGTCGATTGTCCCCGCAGTACTGATCTGTCGCCGCCGGGCGAGCAGCCGGTCAAGGTTGAATTCGAGGCCGAGGAAAAAGAGCAGAAAGACGATCCCGAGCTCCGCGCCGACCTCGATGAACTCGGTTTCGGCGATGTAGATGTCGCCGCCCGCGAAGGGGAGCCGGCCGAACACGTACTCGCTGGCACCCATCCCGACGACGATGTAGAAGGGGATGACCGACTGGCCGAGCCGGTCGGCCAGCCAGCCGACAGCGGCGAGAGCCGCGAACATGATCCCGACCGCAAGCAGGCTAGCCACCCGTTTTCACCCCGGTTTGTCGCGTGGGCGGCACCGTCAGCGTCGGCAATGGTGTCACCGCGTCGATCGAAGGCAGCACCGGCTGTGCCCCGAACACACTCATCTGTCGCCAGCCAGGAGCGACTCAAAGGCGGTACACTGCTCGTCGGTGCCGGTTACAACGAGGGTGTCGCCCTCCTGCAGCGTTGTCTCCGGGCCGGGGCTTTCGACGGTGTCGCCGTCACGCTCGATAGCGACCACGGTGGCACCGGTTGTCGCACCGATGTCGGCAGCACGGATCGTCGTCGCCGCAAGCGGCGAGCCGGGCGGCACCTCATACCACTCCAACAACAGCCCGCCGGGCAGCGTCGTCTCCTGCTTTTCGGCCTCGATGGGCTGGAAGTACGCCCCTTCGAGGATCGTGCCGACGGTGCGGGCGAGCTCATCGGAGAGCTCATAGAGCTTCTCGGAGTCCGCCTCCGGATCGGATCGCCGAAACACCTCTCGTTTGCCGGTGTTGTGTGTGACGATGATCAGTTCCTCGTCGCCGATGTCGACGACATGTTTCTTCCCAACGCCGGGAAGATCGCTTTCCTCGATGGTCATACCCTACAGGGGATCGACAGCGTCTAAAAACGATGGGTCGGCACCGTGTCGCTGATCAGGGTCGCGTCGCTATTTCTCGATGATCGACTCTTCGACGGCCTCGCCGAAGTGCCGGGCCACATCCTCGTAGTACAGCAGCATCTCGTCACCGGCGTCGAGATCGGTGACAGCCTTCCGGCCCTCGCCCGTGGCAACCTTGATCGTCTCGGCGTTCTGCAGCAGCGTCTCGATGCGGTCGCCGTCGACTTCCAGCTCCACCCGAAACATCGGCCGTTTCTCGATCTTCACGCGGCCGACGATCGCCTCGCGGGTGTTGCCGTCGGTGTCGACGACCTGCACCTCGTCGCCGCTTTTCAGCTCAGAGAGGTACTTCGTGCCGCCGTCAGGCGTCCGAACGTAGGCGTGTACCGCACCAGCATTAACGCGGAACGGCCGGGAGGCAACGTAGGGCGATTCGGCGGTTTCGGCGTGAACGAAAAAGAGGCCACGGGACATCGAGCCGATGAGCATCCCCTCGTCGTGTTCCATCAGGCTCCCGGTGTCGATACAGACCCGGTCGGCCATCCCGGCGCGTTCGACATCGAGGACTTCGCCGTACTGGAGTTCGAGGGTTTCGCGTTCAGCGGCATCTCTGACCTCGACCGTGCTGCGGATCTCGTCGGGATCGTCAGTGTCGAGCAGCACGCCATCCGCGCCGAGTTCCAGTGTCTCGAAGGCGGTTTGGGCCTCCTCGGCGGAGGTGACCCCGGCCAGCAGGTCGGTCTCCTCGCCGATGCGGGCGATCAGATTTTCCAGCGGGATGATCGTCCAGTCCTCGCCGATGACGGCGGTGTAGTCGGCGTCTTCGGCGGCGGCCTCGGCGAAGGCCTCGTAGTCCTCATCGAAGATGCGGACGTACGCGCCCTGGGGGCCGTTGCTGCCACGGCGGAGCGTCGAGAGATCGGCGGAGCCGGCGAAATCCGCGGGGAGATCGACCGTCCCGTCGCCCTCGCCGTCCTTGCCGACGAAGTATGCGTCGGCGGCCGCGCCCTCGGCGGCCGGTTCGGCCTCATCGACCATGTCGGCATCCGAGCGGAAGGCGGCGACGTTGATCTCGCCGAGTTCGCGGACGCGGTCGACATCGGCTTCGTCGACGAGCACCCAGTCGACGCCGGCCTCGATGGCGGTCGTGATCCGTTGTTTGCGCGTCTCCCAGTCGCCGACAGCGTCGTCGGCTTTGATCCAGACGGTGCGTGTCATTACCGGGCTGTCAGCCCGCGTCGGCTTGAACATGGCGGAAGCGGGTGACGTGGGGAGCTACAGATACCGCCCTGTAGCGGAACACAGCCACAGAGTTGATGTGGTGGCCGATCTACGAAAACGGGTTCTCAGCGGTATCAAGCCGAGCGATCCCATCGACGCTATCGAAATCGTTGTCGAAGGAATAGATGTACTCGATACCTTCTCGATCCATATATGCTGCAATCGTCGCGTCACCGAAGGCAAGCCCGTCGCGCGTTTTGAAGCGGTCGATTGCGTTGGTGAAATCCTTCTGTGCAGCGTGAACGAGCTCGAAGCCAGCGGATTGGTTGAGACGGGAGTACGTATCAACCGCCTTTTGATGGCGTTTCCGGGTATGAATCCAGTTGAGCGTTTCGAGGAGCACGTAGTTCGTCACGCGACCAGTCGGCAGCGTTCCGTGGTCGATCTCGCGGACGATCTCCATTGCAACATCGTGGTGTTGATCATCGGTATCGACCATCCCGATAAGCACGCTTGTGTCGACGACGGCGACCGCCATTACTGGGACTCCGTGACCCTCGGATCGTCTTCGTGGCCTGCAACGTCATGTGTCTCGGTTCCGTCGCCGCCCATCGGTACCGGTTCGAAATCGTCGAATGCACCGTATCGCTGTTTAACGATCTTAACGGAGAGGTTCCCCTCGTCGTCAGCGTCCCACCGGAGCTTGTCGCCAGCTTCGATATCGAGCCGGCGGCGGAGTTCCGCTGGGATCGTAACCATCCCTCGATCACTGACTTTGGTTTCCTCAACGGCCATACCCGGATGTAGTGCTGCATCTCGTATACATGTTGCGCCGCATGTGACCGTGATACGGAAGCGAGCTGGACGCGATTCGAACACTCACTCGCTACGCTCACGCTGTTCGCTTCGCTCGCTGCGTTCAAATGCGCGTAGCGTTTTCACTGCTCCCGTTGGTCGCAGGAAAACGGGCTGGACGCGATTTGAACACGCGACCGACGGATTAAGAGTCCGTCGCTCTGCCAAACTGAGCTACCAGCCCTCACCGTTGGCTACCCGTGTCGTGCTAAAAGGGGTTTCCTTTCGCAGCCAGCGAGGGTGACCGATGGCTGCCCGAAGAGTCATCACAGGCGAACACCACTCGCGGGCTAAGGCGCGGGCGTGGTCGCGTTGGCGGCCGCTGTGGCGGCCGTGGCGAAACAAACGACATTAAGTGGTCACCGCCGCTGTCTTTTGGTACGCATGAGCCCTGGTGTGACCGGTTCCTCGCGGTCAACCTACGCGATCCTCGGCTGTGGCAGCGTCGGCCACGCCGTCGCCGAGGAACTCACCGAGGCGGACAACGACGTGCTCATCCTCGATAAGGACACCGACCGCGTTGAGGCCCTGCGCGATCAGGATCTCAACGCGACGGTCCAAGACATCAGCGATCCCTCGGTCGCCGAGGCGGTCGCCGACCGCGACATCCTGCTGGTGTTGGCCTCCGACATCGAGGTCAACAAGGCGGCGGTCGCGGCGATCCGGGAGGCCGGCGGCGACCAGTATATCGTCGTTCGGGCATCCGATCCCGTCAGCCAAGATGAGCTCAGCGAGCTCGGCGCGGATGTCGTCGTCAACCCCTCGGAGGTGATCGCCGACTCCGCGCTCCGCAGCCTCGAATCCGGCGAACTCCAGTATAAGGCCCGCCAGCTCGCCGACATCCTCGAATCAACCGAGGGCCGGCTAGCGATCCTCACCCAGGACAACCCCGATCCCGACTCGATCGCCAGCGCGACCGCCCTCCAGGCGATCGCCGACGAGTTCGGCGTCGAGGCCGACATCCGGTACGCCGGCGATATCGGCCACCAGGAAAATCGGGCGTTCGTCAACCTCCTTGGGATCGAACTGCTGGCCAGCGACGAGGAGCCCTCGATCACGGAGTACGACCGGATCGCTCTTGTCGACAACGTCCCCTCGGAGACCGACGATCCCGGCTTTGGGATCGACATCTTCATCGATCACGCCGAGCCCGACGAGGAGATCGACGCCCCGTTCGTTGACGTGCGCACGAACCTCTCGTCGACCTCGACGATCCTCACAAAGTATCTCCAGGAGTTCGATCTCGGCCCCAGCGAGACGGTCGCCACCGCGTTGCTGTACGGTATCCGGGCGGAAACACTGGATTTCAAGCGGGATACGACGCCCGCGGATCTGACCGCCGCCGCCTATCTTCATCCGTTCGCCAACCACGACACGCTCGAACAGGTCGAATCGCCGTCGATGTCGCCGGAGACCTTGGACGTACTCGCCGAGGCCATCCAGAGCCGCGAGGTACAGGGGAGTCACCTCTTTTCGACAGCCGGCTTCATCCGCGATCGGGACGCCTTAGAGCAGGCCGCCCAGTATCTGCTGGATCTGGAGGGGATCACCACCAGCGCGGTGTTCGGCATCGTCGACGAGCGGATCATCGTCGCCGCGCGCTCGAAGGATATCCGGATCGATATCGGCAGCGTGCTTGAGGGGGCCTTCGAACACAGCGGCGATATCGTCGGCCACTCCACGCAGGGGAGCGTCGAGGTGCCGCTGGGGATCTTTACCGGGATCGAGGCCAGCGAGGACAACCGCGAGACGCTGCTTGAGTTGACAGAGGAAGCGGTGAGAAAGAAGCTGTTTGCGGAGTTGGGCGTCGAAGGCGGCGATGCAAACGGCTCTTAGGCGACCGCTTCCTCGGTGTCGTCGGCCTCGCGGAGGCGTTCGACCGTGTTGTTGACAAGGACGATATCGCCGACCGCCCGCACCCAGCGGTAGGGGATCAACACGCCCTCACCCGGGCCGACGGTGTCGGCAAACAGCTCATCGTTGAGCTCGCCGACCGCGAGGCTGGTGACCGATTCCGCATCCAGATTGAGCTGTACGTCCTCGATCTCGCCGACAAACACACCGTTGTTCGAGTAGACCTCACGACCGACGAGCGTCGTAATCTCCTGTGGAGTGCCGTCCATGCACCTACCGTTGCGGGCACCGATAATAAGATTTCGTGGTTGACAGACGGCTGTCAGACGGCGGGCGGCGATGGCGAGAATGATCAGGCACCGCTGTCACCGGAGCATAGATGTGGCGTCAGTGGTCTCAGCCAGCGGGAGCCCTGTCGCCTCACGCCGCCAGTGATCCAGTCGGTTGGTGGCCCACGCGACGGCGTCGTCGCCGCTGTTGCGCACCAGCGCGCGACCGCCGCTGTCATCGATCACCAGCAGGCCAGCCGTCGATCCCATCGGCCGCTCGATGACCGCAAGCCCATGCGGGGGTGTCGTCTCAAGCAGGTGGAGCTCAGCCCCCGCCTCCTGGAGTGCGGCCAGCGAGTCGGTGAAGCTATCGACAAGCGCGGCGGCCACCGAATCGGTGAGGATGATCTCGACGGTTTCGGTGGTGTCGGTCGCCATCGCACAGGTTTCGATAAGCTGTGGGAAGACGGCCGGACAGAGCACCCGGATCGATTGGGCCTCGCGTATCAGCGAACAGAGCGCGGAGACCGGCTGGTGGGGGGTCGCCTGCGTGGCCGTGACGATCGTCGCGTCCTCACGCATCGACCGATCGATCTCCTGTGTCGGCGGCAGCTCGGCGAATATCTCACCCGCCGAGAGCAGTTCGGCTGTCTGTGCCTTGAATCGGTAATACTCCGACAACAACAGCTCGCCGAGCAGCGTCCGTCGATACCCCTCCGGGGCTCGGGTGACGAGCCCGGCGGCTTCCAGCTCGCGGATGCTCCGGTCGACTGTCGACCGCGAGGAGGGCACCGCGGCCACGATATCGCGTTTCTCACAGCCGGCGACATCGACGGCGTACAACACCGATTCCCGCTGAATGAGCGTTGACAACACGTCGGATGGATCAGTGGCAACCATTGGTGGATGGAATCCTGCGGGGTGGCGGTCTACACGTATAAACAACCGTGATATATTTAAACGTTCGTCACTCGCCGACACGTCTCCCCAGACGGTGATGTAAAACGGTATCCCCCCGTCACGATAGATGCCGGAGTGCCTCTGACAACCCGGCGATCCTGTCGGCCGCCCTGCCCGGACGGTCGATCAATCGACTTGTCGAACCTGCCCGGATCGACAAGCACCACCGGCCGACTTGCCCGGGTCGGCTCGGTACTGTCACGCTGGCTGCCGGTTGGCGGCCACACGACACTTTTCAACAACCCACTAGTAACATCGATGTCGCCTGTGGTTCTTTACCGCTGGCCACTGTCGGAGGTAGTATGAGTCAGACTGACACTGACGCGACCGTGAGCATCGTTGGCGGCGGCCCTGCCGGCCTGAGCGCCGCGCTGTTCGCCCAGAAAAACGGCCTGCAGGCCCGTGTCTTCGACACCGACGGCACGTGGATGCACAAGGCCCATCTCTTCAACTATCTCGGTGTCGGCTCCCAAGACGGGACTGCGTTCATGGAGACCGCCCGCCGGCAGGTCGATAGCTTCGGCGTCGAGCGACACCAAGGCGAGAAGGTCACTGCTGTCAACGAGACCGACGACGGCTTCAGCCTCGAAACCGACGACGGCAGCTACGAGGCCGACTACGTCGTGTTGGCGACGGGTGCCAACCGCGATCTCGCCGAATCGCTGGGCTGTGCCTTCGATGGCGATGTCGTCGATGTCGGCGTCGACATGGAAACCAGCGTTGACGATGCCTACGCGACCGGCGCGATGGTGCGCGCCGAGGAGTGGCAGGCGGTCATCTCGGCGGGCGACGGCGCGGCGGCCGCGCTCAATATCCTCTCGAAGGAGAAGGGCGAACACTTCCACGATTTCGACGTGCCGGCCGACGCCGACGAGGCCTTCGGTGCGATGAGCGACGAGGCGTAGGGCGGTCGCGGACGGCCGCGGCGCGACCGCGGCAGCAACAGACACCGACCGCAGACCACAACGTTTGACACGGATGCCCCCGACAGTGCGGGTATGGAGTTCGAACGGACGAGCGGCGTCTTCCTGCATCTCACCTCACTACCGGGGCCACACGGCATCGGCGACCTCGGTGCGGGCGCCCGCGAGTTCCTCTCATTTCTCGACACCGCCGAACAGACCTACTGGCAGTTTTGCCCGCTGGGGCCGACCTCGGCGGCCCACGGCAACTCGCCGTACCAGTCGTTTTCGGCCTTCGCGGGCAACCCGCTGTTGCTCAGCCTTGATCGACTCGTCGACGACGGCTGGCTGACCGACGACGACCTCGAACCGGTTCCCGATTTCGACCGCCACGCCGTCGAATACGAGCGCGTCGCCGAGTACAAACGCGACAAACTCCGAACCGCCCACGAGCGGTTCAGCGAGACAGCAAGCGAGGACGACCGTGCAGCCCTCGCCGAGTTCCGCGAATCCGAGCCGTGGGTCGAGGACTACGCGCTGTTCCGCGCGCTGAAGCAAAAACACGACGGCGTCGCCTGGATCGATTGGCCCGAACCGATCCGCACCCGCGAGGACGACGCGCTCGACGAGGCGCGCGAAGAACTCAGCGACGAGATCGAGTACCGCATCCTCGTCCAGTACTGGTTCGACAAACAGTGGCAGGCGTTCAAAGCCGACGCCGAGGACGCCGACATCAAACTCGTCGGCGACGTGCCGATCTACGTCGGCCTCGACAGCGCGGACGTGTGGGCCAGCCCCGAGGCGTTCCAACTCGACGACCAAAATCGGCCGACAGCGGTCGCCGGCGTCCCGCCGAACGATGGCGATGACGGCCAAAAATGGGGGAACCCGCTGTATGACTGGGGGAGGCTCGCCAACAACGACTACGACTGGTGGGCCCGCCGGCTTGAGCGGCTGTTCGGCCAGGTCGACGTAACCCGACTCGATCACTTCCAGGGATTTCTGGAGTACTGGGCGATTCCAACCCACGCCGACTCCGCCGCCGAGGGCGAGTGGCGCGACGGCCCCGCGTATGACTTCTTCAAGACGATCCGCGATCGGCTTGGCGAACTCCCGTTTATCGCCGAGGATCTCGGCTTTCCGGATGCCGAACTCAACGCCTTGATGGACGAGTTCGGCTTCCCCGGCATGCGCGTCCCGCAGTACGCCGACTGGTGTCAGGACGGCAACGCCCACCAGCCGATGCATTACCCGAAAAACTCGGTCGGCTACACCTCGACACACGACACCAACACGTTCCAGGGCTACTACAACGGGCTTGGCGATCGCCAGCGTGAGTGTCTGCACTACAATCTCGGCGTCGATGGCGAGGAGATCAACTGGTCGATGATCGAGGCGGTGTGGCGATCCGACGCGGTACTGGCGTTTACGACGATGCAGGATATCCTCGCGCTTGACGATCACGCCCGATTCAACACGCCGGGCACCGCCGAGGGCAACTGGACGTGGCGAGTTACCAGCGACGGGCTTGCGGAGGATATCGCCACCAAACTCGGCACGATGACGATGATCGAGCTTCGATAACGAGGTCGACCACGGAACCGAAACCCCGAAACCCGCCCTTTGCCACCTATTTCCTAATGGAAACAGGCGTTATCCCGGTTGATGATCTGGCCGGGCCGTTCGATCTGCAGTCGACGGTCGAAAGCGGTCAGAGCTATCTCTGGAGTCGGCTCGACGGGAAGATGTACACCACCGACGACGCCTACGGCGGGCAGGCGTGGTACGAAACGGTCGTCCCGCCGCTCGACGGCGTCAGCGACGAGCAGGCTGTCGTCCGCGTCCGGCAGGTCGACGACCGGATCGAGTGGGAGTCGACAACCGACGCCGTGGCCATCCTCACGCATCTCCTGCGACTCGACGACGACCTTCACGAAATTCGGGCCGACGCGCCCGACGAGCCGCTGTTCGACCGCGCCTTCGAGCAGTACCGCGGGATGCGGCTCGTCCGCGATCCACCCTTTGCCTGCCTCATTTCGTTCATCTGTTCTGCGCAAATGCGCGTCGGCCGGATTCACGGGATGCAGCAGCGACTTGCCGCCGAGTACGGCGAGACCGTCGACTTCGACGGGCGGACGTATCAGGCGTTTCCGACGCCCGAGTCGTTGGCGGCTCGCACCGAAGCCGAGTTGCGCGATCTCAGCCTCGGCTACCGCGCGCCGTACGTCCAGCGGACGGCTGCGATGGTCGCCGACGGCGAGGCCAACCCGGCAGCGGCCGTCGGCCGCTCCTACGAGGCCGCCCGCGAGTATCTCACCCAGTTCGTCGGTGTCGGCGATAAGGTCGCCGACTGCGTGCTGTTGTTCTCGCTTGGCTACCTCGAAGCGATCCCGCTGGATACATGGATCCGAACGGCGATCGAGGAGTACTACCCCGACTGCGAGCAGGGCAACTACACGGCCACGTCGCGGGCGATCCGCGAGCGGTTCGGCGGCGCGTACGCCGGCTACGTCCAGACATACGTGTTTCATTACCTCCGAAACGGCGGCGAGTAAGTCGAGAGCGACGGCTGGGGGAGAGCTGTCGTCGCAGCCGAACTTTCATACTTGCCGCCCTGCTACCCACACCCATGGACTGCCGAGTCGTCGTCGAAGCCGCGGTATCGGTGTACGACGTGGAAACGGTCGATGAGGCCGTCCGCATTGCGATCTCGAAGACCGGCGAGCTGCTGAACCCGGATCTCAACTACGTCGAGATCGATATGGGGTCGCCGACCGATCCCGACGGCGAGGAGCTGCCGCCGGCCTACATCGTCGCCGACGAGGCCCTCGTCGCCCTGGAGCTGACGATGGACGTATTCAACGTCGAGCAGGAAGAACACGCAAAGCGGGTCGCTCGCACGGAGATCGGCCAACGACTCAGCGAGATCCCGCTGGCGATCGCGTCGGTCGAGGAGATTTCCGACGAGGAACGTGACGACGACAGCGAGCCAACTGAGGAGTAGCCGGCCGGTGGCGTCGCCGAGCAGGAGTGTTTTTAGGGCCATCCCCTCCACCACCACGTATGCAAACCCACATCGTGCCGGTCGGCTTCGATTACGACCGGCTCATCGCGCCGCTGATCCGCGATCAGTTCGACGTGGATCGCGCAATTCTGCTTGAGGGCGCGGTCGGCAGCGAGGCCAACGTCGAATACTCCCGCAACCTCGCCTCCAAGCTCGAAACCGATTTTCAAAGCTTGCTGGGCGCGGAGACCGACCGGATTCGTCTCGAAGACGTGTACGATTATGACACGGCTTTCGAGGGCGCATTCGAGCTCATCAACGAGCAGCTCGACGGCGGCGCGGAGGTCTGGGTCAACGTCTGCTCGATGCCCCGGCCCGTCAGCTTCGCGTTTGCGACGGCGGCCCACTCGGTGATGGTCGAACGACAGGAGGACAGAGACCGGATTCACACCTACTACACCGCCCCTGAGAAGTATCTTGAAACCGAGTTGGCCGAGGAGCTACGAGCCGAGCGCGAACTGCTCACGGATCTGCTTGCGGCCGACGATTTCGACCGCGACCGCGTCGAAAAGCGACTAGAGAGCACGGCCGATCTGCTGGCTGAGTTCGACGAACGCGGCTCGACGATCGGCGCAAAGGAGATCAACGGCCAGCATATCGTCGAGCTCCCGGTGGCCTCCTTTTCGAGTGTCAAACCCTTCGAGGAGCTCATCCTCTTTACCCTCGGCGAACACGGCGAGTTTGATTCCGTCAGCGAGCTTGCGGAGGCACTCGCCCGCGATCTCAACGAGGAGTACACCGACAGCTTCCGATCGAAGGTCATCTACAACGTCGACCGGCTCGGCCCCGGCGGCAAGGGCTACATTGAACAGGAGGAGGTCGGCAAATCCTACCGGACGACGCTCTCGCGGATCGGCGAGCTATGGGTTCGCTCACACGCGGATACGACCCGGGAGTGAGGCTTAGAGGACGACCGCGACGAGTTGGTAGAGCAACCCGAGGGCAAACGCCGCGGCCAACAGGACGGTCGTCACGACGACTGCCGGCGAGAGCTCCGTTTCCTCCGTGGTGATGTACGAATCCAGTTCCATACCCCAGGGTGGTCGCTCCGGGGTGTAATGTTTTGCTACTTCAGATAGCGTATTTCAATGACGACGCCAGCGCGCCAAAGCGGTCGCTCACAAGTTCAACAGAGTGGGACTGCCGAGAGTCGAACTCAGGTCCTACGGACCCCATCCGCAGAGGATACCACTACCCCACAGTCCCGCACCCGAGAGAATGCGAGGCGGTTGTTTAACACCTTTGTTTCGCTCGTCGCCACCGGCTGTGTCGGGTGGTTTCAGTGCTACTTCTCGATGTCGCCGGACAGATACTCGCTGCTGCGAGCGATGATCCGCCGGGTAAACTCATCGGTCACTTGTCCCTGTGGATTTACGACCGCGTCGTGTTTGATCGTTGCGAGCACCCATGGAGAACAGTATGAAAGCGTGTCAGGATTGGAGCCAGCAACCCAATCGCTCTCGGTGACCGCGATGTTTGCGGGAAGATCACTCAGTGTGAGCCCCGCACAGATATACTCCTCACCACGGTACGGCACCGCATCCGCGCTGAGAACGAGCCACGGCCGCGGATTCGAGCCGGTGCGGTACGGATCAGGAGCCCACACCACGTCGCCGGCGAGAAACCGGTCACTCGTCATCGCGGAGCGTGCGCGGATCGACGGCGTGGGGCTCCCACTCGCTCAACTGTGGCGGGCGATCCGTCCCCTCCCGCTCGGTAAGCGTTGCTGCGGCGTGTTCAGCGGCAGCGTCGACGCTCTGCTCGTGGTCGCTGATGCGCCAGTAGGGTTCCCGGTGATCGACCCGGCCACGCTCGCGGAGTCGCACGAGCGTCGGGCCAACTGATCCGGATTTCACACCGGTGTTGGCGGCGATCTCGCTTTGGGTGTACGCTGTCTCCGGGTGCTCTCGAAGGAAGGAGAGAATCCGATCCGCGTTGGTGCCGGCCGCTGGCTCGCCGGGGGTCGACGAGAGCTCCTCAAACTCGTCGCTGGTGATCGGCATACAGACTGATTGTACTGGCGTGTATTGAATGTATTGCGCGATTGCGAATCGAGATTACACCAACACGGCTTCGAGATCAACCACAACGCCGCTGTCGGCGTCGGGGTCGCCGACGAGCCGCCCGAGACAGACCGCACTCCCGTTGGGCGTATAGCAGGCCACAAGCGCGTCGTCGTCGACCACGGTGTCAGGGCCCTCGATTACCCCCGGCGCGTACACCGGCGCGCCGGTGGCGACCTGTTCGGCCGCCGAGGGGGCGATGACGACGCTCGGCAGATGCTCCAGTGCGCGCTCAGCCGGCTGGACAACCTCGCGCAGCCACTCGGTGTCGCCCTCGCGGGCGACCGCCAGCGCGTCGGTGAACTCGTGCAGATCGACCAAGGAAGTGTCGTCGAAGGGGTCGGTCGCGGTGCGGCGAAGAT
Organism: Halonotius sp. F2-221B; assembly: GCF_046719765.1. NCBI lineage: Archaea > Methanobacteriati > Methanobacteriota > Halobacteria > Halobacteriales > Haloferacaceae > Halonotius > Halonotius sp. F2-221B. The sequence goes on along the minus strand of NZ_JABEBY010000017.1, from coordinate 30,593 downwards.
GGCCCATGTGTGCGCCCGTCCCGAGTGCCAGCCCCAGATCGTGACACAGCTTGCGAACGTAGGTGCCGCTTTCACACGCGATCCGGAGCAACGCCTGGCGGTCGGTGTGATCCAACAGCTCCAACGCGTAGATCTCTCGGACGCGAAGCTTGCGGCGCACCGCGCTCTTTTTCGGCGGTTTCTGGTAGAGCGGGGCCTCGAACCGACTCAGCACCGACTCGAAATCCGCCGGCTGTGGGCCATGGAGCTCCAAAACGGCAACGTACTCCTTGCGACCTTCGAGAAAGACCTGGGCCATCCGGGTGGCATCGCCGAGCAGCATCGGCAGACAGCCCGTCACCTTCGGATCCAGCGTCCCCGCATGCGCCGCGCGGTCGACCGTGGGTGACTCCGCAGCCGGTGGCGACTCCTCGTCGTCGGCAGCCGCGGCACCGATGTCGTCGACGGCGTCGCCGGCCAGATCCCGCACCCAGCCGGCGACCTGGTGGGCCGAGGGGCCGGCGGGCTTATCCAGGTTGACGACGCCGAAGGCCAACAGCTCGGCGGGCGTGCGGTCGTCGGGCGCAGCGCGAAGTGGATCGCTCATTGGTGGATCAAAGATCGCTCAGAAGTCGTAGACGACGCCCTCAACCGGGGTTTTCCCCTCATCGATGGCCGGATCGTAGGCCTCGACGGCGGTGGCAAGCATTCGCTGGACGGCCTCAGGCCCCCAGCGGGCGGTGTTGTAGGTGATGTCGTAGATCGAAAGCTCCGCGATATCGATGTTGTAATACTCCTGATACCGGGTGCGCTCGCTGTGTTCGCGGCGTTCGGTCTCCTCGCGGGCGACGGCGGTGGATTTGTCCTCGCGGTCGGCGATGCGCTCGGCGCGGACGGCCAGCGGCGCGTCGAGCCAGATCTTTACATCCGCATGGTCGCCGGCAAGCCAGCCAGCGAGCCGGGACTCCAGTACAACATCGTCGTCCTCGACAGCGATCTCCCGCAGCCGGGCGTCGAGATCGCGGTCGATCTGGTCGTTTTCCTCTGCTAACTCGTTGAACTCGACGGGCGAGAGGCCGCGTTCGGCGGCCAGCTCACGGAAGATATCCCCGCCGCTGACATGATCGAGATCGAAGGCGTCGGCGAGGGCGGCAGCGTTCGTCGACTTCCCGCTGCCAGGGGGGCCAGAGACGGTGAGTAACATATCCTCCCTGTGGCCGTCCACCTAAAAGAGATTACCCTTCAGCGCGCCCGTGGGCCGCGGTCGCATACGGGGAAAACGGGGAGGGTCAGTCCGCCGACGGCGTCATGCTGATGTTGAGCCCCTTCTGGATGATCTGGTTGAACGCCATCGAACACAGGAAGTACCAGACGATCCAGATCTGCATCGGGCCGACGATCCCGGTTGTCCAGGAGACCTCACCCACAAACGGGATGACGATGTTCTGGAAGGCGTAGTGTTCGACCCCGCCGCGGAAGCCAAGCGCCCAGTACATCCAGAGGAACGCCGGGATGGTGAGAAACATGATCCAGACCATCGGGCGGAACTGCTCTTTGAACATGCCGAGCTGGTCGCCCATCGCCTCCATCTGCTCCTGTTGGATCTCTTCGAGGGCCTCGTCGTCGCCACGCTCCTTGGCGTCTTCGCGTTTCTGCTTGATCTCGTCCATCCGCGCCTTGTACTCGCCCATCTTGTCGGCGTCGGTCAGCGCGACCCGCAGCAGCGTCGAGTACAGCCCGGTCGCCAGCGCGATGATCATCACGACGACGTAGAACGGCACGACGTTCGTTAGCGGCCCGATGACAACGTCGATCGCCCCGGCAACGACGTTGCGAGCGGGGGCCCACGCGTAGCCCGCAAAGAGGCCGACGGTCAGGCCGGCGGCGGCCTTATCCCATTTCGTCCAGGAGGTCGATTCGATCTCCTCGGCGTCGCTGTCCTCGGTCAGCCCCTCACGGACGGCGTCGGGCGATTCGATCCGGAACCCACCCTCGCCGTCGACGAGGATCCCCTTTTCGATCAGCCGGCCCCACTGGCCGCTGGAGATCTCATCCCGAACGTCGACCCACTGCACCTCGTTGTCAGTGGCGTTGTCGAGGACGGTCTCGATGGCGGGTTTCATCTCGGCGTCGGCGTTGACCAACGAGCGAACTTTGCGTTCGATTCGGCTCATTGTGCCCTCGTTGGCAACGCGTGAATAAGAAGGTTGTACTCTGTCGGCGTCAGCAGCGTGGTCGGCAGGCTGTGACGTATCCGACAAGGAGGGGTTCGATCAGTCGTCGAGACCGACGGCGTCGACGATGCGATCGAAGACACCGTCCGGATCGGCTTCGCCGTCAACCTCGATCAACTCGCCGGTCTCCCGGTAGTGTTCGACGACGGGCTCGGTGTTTTCCCGGTAGACCTCCAGTCGCTCGGTGGCGACCTCCTCGGTGTCGTCGTCGCGCTGTTCGAGTCGGTCGACGATCTCGTCGTCGTCGGGCATGTTGAACTCGGTGTGATACACGTCGCCCGTTTCGGGATCGACACGCCGGCCCGTCAGCCGGCGGAGCAGCTCGTCTTCGCCGACATCGAGGAACACGACCGCATCGAGCTCGGTGATCGAATCGAGATACTCGACCTGCGAGAGGTTTCGCGGATAGCCATCGAGAATGAAGCCGTCGGCTTCGTCGATGGCGGCTTCGACGATCTCGTTGACTAGGCCGTCGGGGACGAGCTCGCCGGCATCCATATACTCTCGGGGGGTGCCGTACTCGGTTTCCATATCCTTGTTTGCCCGAAGGGCATCGCCGGTCGTGATATGTTCGAGATCGAATTCGTCGGCGAGCCGCGAGCTTTGGGTACCTTTGCCAGCACCGGGCGGGCCAAGCAACAGCAGTCGATTGCTCATACCGACATCATTCCGGGCGGCCTTATAGCTTTGAACAATTCCGTGCCACGGTCGGCCGAGTGGATCGGCTTACCCCTGCAGTTTGGTCGTCGTTTCGACCAGTGGGTGGCGATCCTGCTCGATGGCAGAGATATCATCGATCGACGACAACCCCTGCTCGGCGGCGGTCTGGGCCATCCCCAGCTCCAGGGGTTCGGCGGGAACGATCACGTAGGCATCCATCTCATCGATCCCAAGCCGGTCGGCCGCGAGCGCGCGGTGGTGGCCGTCGGCGAGATACAGCGCACCGACGTCGCCGGCATCGATCACGACCAGCGGCTCGGCCAGCCCGCGTTCGAGCTCGTAGCGCCGACCATCAAGCTCGTCGGCATACACCTCCGCCTGTGTCGGCACAAGCTCGGCAAGCGCGACCGATCGTCGCTCTTGGCTCAGCTCGACGCCGTGGATATCGGTAAGCGTCCGGCTAAGCTTGGCGACCTTCTCGGGGGTGGCCCGCTCGATCTGGCTGCGGATGACATCCGTATTCGAGAGGATGCCCACAAGCTCGCCGTCATCGTCGACGACGGGCAGCTTTTCGATATCTGAGCGGACGATCACGCGGGCGGCGTCGGTGATCGACATCTCGGGATCAGCAACGATCGTCTCCGCGCTCATCACGTCGGCGATCGTTGCCGCGGCGTCGGCGGCAAGCAGATCCCGGCCGGTGACAAACCCCTCGACGCGGCCGTCACGACAGACCGGAAACCCGTTGTGGCCGTCCTCACCATCGATCTGTGCCCGGACAGCCTCGACGGTGTCGGTCGCCGAGACCGTCGTCACCGCCCGCGTCATATACGCTTTGACCCGTGGCTCAGTGTCCATTACGTGCTCTACAAGGAGCTGACAAAAAACTCTTGTCGATCACTCCGGCGGGAACCGAACCAGCGGATCGCCGTACTGGCCGGGTGCAGGCGCGGTATCGAGCGCTTCGAAGAACCGGCCCGCGATCGTGTCGTGGACGACGACCGACAGCGTCTCCCACTCCTCGACGGCCTCAAGCACCCCCATCGGCACCTGCGCGCCGGCCATCGTCGCGTGGCCGCCCGCGCTGCCGACCTGGCCGAGTGCCTCCCGCAGCGTTTCGCCGAGATCGACCGACGATCCGCGGCTCCGGCCGGAGACGTAGATCGTCTCGTCGTCGTAGCCAAAGACGATGACCGTCTCAACACCCTCCATATCCAGCAGCTTATCGGCAGCCTGCGGGAGAGCATCCCGATCGGCAAGCCGGCCGACACAGCTTGCCAACGCCGAGCCGCGCACCTCCCGCCCGTCGATTGCGGCCGCCAGCGTGTCGGCGACCGTGTGGCTCATCGTCGGCGATTCGATCTTCGTGAGCGCGCGCTCGTCGGCATACGCGGAGAGAAACGCAGCCGCCTCGAAATCCGCCGGGGCGACCCCGCGGGTGAAGCCGTCGGTGTCGGTCTGAATCCCGTACAGCAGCGCGGTCGCCAGCGACGGCTCCGGGCTGATCCCGAGCTGTTGGAAATACTCGACCATGATCGTGCTTGTCGAGCCCAACGCCGGGCGGATGTCGAGGTAGCCGCCGCGTTCGTCGATCGGTTCGCGCTGCGGATGGTGATCGATAACGAGGCGAACGATCGTCTCCGGCGGCAGCCCATCGTTGACGCCGGGACGGGCGTGATCGACCAGCGCGATCGCCCCAAACTCATCGACCGCAAACGAGTCGGGCGTCGTCGCCGTCAACGACAGCGACAGCAGATTTACCAACGCGCGGTTCTCTTGGTGGGTGATCTCCCCGAAGTAGTAGGCCTCGCTGTCGACACCAAGATGGTCGGCGATCTCGGTCAGCGCGATCGCACTGGCGATCGCATCGGGATCGGGGTTGTCGTGGGCGACGACCGCCAGCGGCTCCGACAGCGGCCGGATTGCGGCCACGAGTCGCGCCATCCGGTCGCCCCGCTCGCTGCCAGCGATCGACCCCAGTTCGTCGGCGACCACGGCGGTCGGATCGACGAGTTCGTCGACAACGTCAGCAAAGGCCGCTCGCTGATCGGGATCGATCCCGTCGGTACAGACCGCGATCAGCGTCGCCGCCGGAAAGGCCGCGCGGGCGCGTTCAGCAATCGCACAGCCACGGGCGTCGTCGCTGGCGGCGACAACGACAACATCGGCGACATCGGGGTACTGTGTTGGATCGGTCGGGTCAGCTTCGATCGCCCGAATCCCGGCCTCCCGGAGCGTTGTCGACCAGCCGCGGTCGTCGGTAACAACATACAGCGTCCCGGGGTCGTCGGCAACGCTGGTCGCGATGGCGTTGCCGACGGCGCGGTCACCGAGAACGAGCCGACGCATCATGGGAGGAAGTTGGGCAAGCGCGGGGAAAACACTGCTGTGTCGGTGATACGGGTGAAAAAACTGTGGAAGCGAAGATCAGGCGAACAGCGCGGCCGCGGCGGCCTCGGCGGTCTCGATGACCGGCCCGAAGCCCGGCAGCAGCAGGACGGTCGCAACGCCGGCGACGATGACCGCGGCGTAGAGACCGGTCGGCACGTCGCCGACGGCGTCGAGATCGGTCGTCGCATCTTCAAGCCACAGTGCCTTGACGACCCGGCTGTAGTAGAACAGCGACAGCGCGCTGGTGACCGCACCAACCGCCGCGAGCCACCAGAACCCGGCGTTGATCGCCCCGAGGAAGAGGAAATACTTCGAGAAGAAGCCGCCGAACAGCGGGAGGCCGGCGAGGCTGAACATGAACACCGCCATCGCCAGACTCGCCATCGGTGCGCGCTCGGCGAGCCCGGCGTAATCCTCGAAGGTGCGGCCGACGCCCCAGCGTTCGACCATCGCAATGAACAGGAACGCGCCGGTGTTCATGAAGCCGTAGACGAACAGGTGGGCCATCGCCGCGCCCATCACGGTTGCGTTGGCGGCACTCGCGCCGGCGGTGATCGCCGCCAGTCCGATCAGCGCGTAGCCCGCATGTCCGATCGAGGAGTACGCAAGCATGCGTTTGACCTCGGTTTGGGTCGCCGCCGCGAAGTTGCCAAGCACCATCGTGACGACCGCAAGAATCCCGAACAGCAGCCCCCAGTCAATGCCGATGTCGAGGGCGGGCTGGAAGGCGGTCGCAAAGACGCGGAAGCCGACCGCGAAGCCGGCAGCCTTCGAGGCCGACGAGAGGAACGCCGAAACCGGGGCGGGCGCGCCCTCGTAGGCCTCCGGTGCCCAGAAGTGGAACGGCACCGACGCCGTCTTGAATGCGACACCGCCGGCGACCATCACGATCCCGACCCCGAGCACGCCGTTGAGATCGGCGACAGAGCCGATCTGAGCGGCGATATCGGGCAGCAGCAGTGAGCCCGTCGCCGCGTACACGAGACTGATCCCGAAGGCCAAGACGGCCGAGGAGACCGCACCGATAAGGAAGTATTTCAGGCCGGCCTCGACGCTGCCGCGATTGTTTTTGAGATACGCGACAAGCGCGTAGGATGGCAGCGACGCCATCTCAAGGCTGACGAAGACGGTCGCCAGCGAGTTCGAAACCGCCATCAGCCCCATCGCCGTCGTCGCCAACAGCAACAGCGAGTAGAACGACGCCGGGTTGGCGTCAGTCTCAAAGTAGTCGTAGCTGGCGGCGATGACGAGCGTGGCGACACTGGTGAAGATGGCCGTGAAGAACAGCCCGAGGCCATCGACGATGATCGCCCCACTGAAGAGGCTGATCGCGCCGCCGTGGGTTGGTTGGCCGGTGCCGGCAAGTAGATACCAGATGGCGACACCCAGCGCCGACAGCGTGCCGGCGATCGAGGTCAGTGCCAGCAACTTGTTATCACGGCTGTCGGGCCGCAAGCTGTTGATACCGAAGACGACGAGGCCGGTGAGTGCCAGCAAAACGACCGGCAGCAGCGCGCGCACGCTGAACACCCAGTCGGTCGCGGTACCTTGGAGCAGGAGGCTCATGGTGCCCCACCTCCCAGTAGCTCAAGCAGCGGAACGGTTGCATCACGGATCATATCGAAGAACAACGAGGGGACAACGCCGAGCACGAGGATCGCCGCCAGCAGCGCGACCAGCGGAGCGACATCGTGGATCGGCGCGCGGTCGAGTTCGTAGTCTGTCTCAAGGTTGAACGGGCCAAACAGCGTCCCCTGCATCGCACGCAGGAGGTAGCCGGCGACGATGACGATGCCGAACATCGCCACGGCGGTAAACACCGGCGCGTACGGCAGCACCGTCGAGCCGAAGGAGCCGACGAAGATGAAGAACTCTCCGGCGAAGCCGGCCATCAGCGGCAGGCCCATGTAGGCGAACGCGCCAGCGACGAGGATCCAGACGGCGATCGGCATCCGATCAGCCAGTCCGGACATGTCGCCGACGAGACGAGTGTGCGTCGCGTTGTAGATGACGCCGACCGCCATGAACATCAGCCCCGAGATCAGGCCGTGGGCGATCATCTGGAACGTCGCGCCGCCGAGCCCGAACTCGGTGAACGCGACCAGCCCGAGGAGGACGTAGCCCATCGACGATACGGAGGAGTAGGCAACGATCCGTTTGAGATCCTCCTGGGCGAGCGCAAGCATCGCGCCGTAGATCACGGAGACGACGGCGATGATAGCGATCGGCACCGCGAAATACTGTGCCTGCTCGGGCAACATCGTGTAGTTGAACCGCAGCAAGGCGTACGTCCCCATCTTCAGCAGGACGCCCGCCAGCATCACCGACACCGGTGTCGGGGCCTCAACGTGGGCGTCCGGTAGCCACGTGTGGACTGGCACGACCGGCACCTTCACCGCAAAGCCGATGAACATGGCCGCGAAGGCGACCAAGGCGAGAGTATCGGCAGGCAGCCAGAAGAAGTTGCCAAGCTCGCCGGCGGCCAGCGACTGGCTGATCTCCGGCAGCCCGAAGCTGTTGACCGGCAGCCCGATCACCAACATTATAAAGCCGATGAACATCACCAGCGAGGCGATGTTGGTGTAGACGAAGAACTTGATGGCGGCGTACTTCCGGCGTGGGCCGCCCCAGATCCCGATCAGGAAGTACATCGGGACGAGAACAGCCTCCCAGAAGACAAACCAGAGGAAGAAGTCCAGAGCGGTGAAGACGCCGATGAGGTTCGCCTCCATCAGCAACATGAGCCCGTAGAACTGGCTCTGTCGCTCGTCGATCGGTGTCCACGCGCTGACGATCGCCAGCGACGTGAGGAACGTTGTGAGGATGACCAGCGGCAGGCTGATGCCGTCAAGGCCGACGTACCACTGCAGTTGGTAGCCGGCGACCTCCAGCCACGGGACAACCGTGTTGAACGCGATCTCGCCGCCGGTCAGCGCGTTGCCGCCGGCCTCGAAGGCCGACCACAGATAGAGGCTGCCGGCGATCGGCAGCAGGCTGAGGCCGAAGGCGAGTTTGGGTGCGTACTCGTCGGGGGCCGCAAAGACGAGCAGGGCCGCTGCGAACGTGACCGCCAGTAGTGCTTCAAGTATCATTAGAACCACCCTCCGATGAGGCCGAAGACAACAAGCAGTGTCGTCAGCCCCAAGGTCAACAGCAGGGCGTAGTTGCTGACGACGCCGCTTTGAATCCGTCTGATCCGCTCGCTGCTCAGCAGGCTCACCGAGGAGACGCCGTTGACAACGCCGTCGATGACACCCTGATCGAAGGTGTCGGCACCACCGGCGACCGCGCGGGTGGTGTCGGCGACCCAGACCTGGAACTCATCCTGGTAGTAGTTGTTGTACAACAACTCTTTGAGCCCGCCGAGCTTGTCGGTGTGCTCGTCGGGATCGGCAACGTTGTACAGCACCCACGCAAGGGCGAGGCCACCGATCGCCAGCCCCAGTGAGACAGCCGCGCCGGCAAGCACGGTCGGCACCTCGCCGCCGAAGAGGTACTGGCTGCTGTAGGGGTCGAGCTCCGCGTAGTGGTGCGAGGAGAGCCCCTCGATGCCGCCCCAGTGGTTGTCGAGCCAGAGATGTAGGTAGTCGATCCCCTCGATGCCCAATACCTTCTGTACCGGGACGAGGTTGATGCCGCCGGTGACGACGGCCAAGATGCCGAGTACTGACAGCGGCCCTTTGACGTTCCACCGAACCGGGTGTGGGTCGCGGGCGAGGCTACTCCGTGGCTCGCCGTGGAAGGTGAGGAACACCATCCGGAAGGTGTAGAAGGCGGTGACGGGCACCGCGAGCAGCCCCATCACGTAGGCCCCGAGGATCAGCGGCTCATCAAGGCCGTGGATCAGGGCCTCATACAGGATCTCATCTTTCGACCAGAAGCCGGCAAACGGGAAGATGCCCGCGAGTGCGAGCGAGCCCGCGAGGAACGTCCAGTAGGTGACGGGCAGCTTGTCCTTCAACCCACCCATATCCCACATATCCTCGTTGTGGTGCATGGCGATGATGACCGAGCCAGCACCGAGGAACAGCAAGGCCTTGAAGAACGCGTGCGTGGTCAGGTGGAAGACAGCCGCAACGTAGCCACCCGAGCCGAGTGCGAGCATCATATAGCCGTACTGTGAGATCGTCGAATACGCCAACACCTGTTTCAGCTCGCGTTTGACGACGCCCATCGTCGCCGCAAACAGGGCGGTGAAGCCACCAACGAAGGCGATGATCGCCATCGTCGTCGGCGACAACACGTAGAAGCCGTACATCCGGGCGACGAGATAGACACCGGCAGCGACCATCGTTGCGGCGTGGATGAGCGCGGAGACCGGTGTCGGGCCTTCCATCGCGTCCGGCAGCCACGTATGCAGCGGGAACTGCGCGGATTTCCCGATGACGCCACCGAGAACCAGCAGGCCGACGATCGTGAACCACGTTGACTCCGCGAGCCCGCCAGGTGTCCACACCGTCGCCTCGCCGTTGAGCGCGGCCTCGGCGAGTGCGGGGAACGATTCCGCGCCCGCAAAGGCCGCGGTGCCAAAGGTCGTGAAGACGGCGACGACGCCGACGAGGAAGAAGTAGTCACCGAACCGGGTGACCAGGAATGCCTTTTTCGCCGCCGACGGTGGGCCAGGCTCCCGGAAGTGGAAGCCGATCAGGAGATAGGAACAGAGCCCGACCAGCTCGAAGAACATGAACGCCATGAGCAGGTTGTCGGCGATGACGAAGCCGAGCATGCTGGCCGTAAAGAGACCGAGTCCGGCGTAGTACCGCGGCAGATCGCGCTCGTCCTCGTCGTTCATATAGCCGAGACTGAAAACGTGGACGAGCATGGCGATCAAGGAGACGATCACAAGCATGAGCGCCGACAGCGGATCGATCAGCGCGCCAAAGGTGAGTGTCCAGTCTTGAGCGCCGGCACCGGTCGCCCACGTGTAGTAGGTTTCCTGGAAGGCCGCGCCGTTGCGCACGGAGACAAGCACCCACAGCGACAGCCCCAGCGACCCCGCGGTCGCGGCGATGCCGCCGTAGGCCCCCCGTTTCGGGAGGTTCTCACGGCCGAACAGTGCGACGACAAACGAGACGAACGGCAACAGGACGATTGCCGGAACGTATGCGGATGCTGATACCATTAGTTACCACCTCATCGTGTCGGCGTTCAGCACGTCAATCTCACCGAAGTTGCGGTACAGTACGAGGACGATCCCGATCCCGACGGCGACCTCGGCGGCGGCCAAGGCGATCACAAACAGCGCGAACGTCTGGCCGGTGAGGTTCCCCCACTGGAAGGAAAACGCGACGAGGTTGATGACCGCCGCGTTCAACATGAGCTCGGCGGACATCAGGAAGTACAGCGCGTTCCGTCGGGTAAGGATGCCGAACAGGCCGATACAGAAGATCGCCGCCGACAACACCAGATAGTATTCGGGCGGCACCATCTATCGGTCACCCCCCTCATCGGCGGGCTCGCGCTCGGCCACGTCGCCGGCGACGATATCGCGGCCGCCGTCGGTCAACGCCGAGACGATCGAGCCCTCATCCTCGCGTTTGGCGAGATAGATCGCGGCGTCAAGGGCGACATCGAGCGCCAGCGCGATGATCAGGAACGCGGCGAGAAAGCCCTCAGCCGGGATCTCGCCGATCCCGATATCGAACAGCGCGTAGCCGATGTTGTGGACGATCGATGCATCGGCCGGGAAGCCAGTTGGCTCGGGGAAGCTGCCAGCGGCCCCGAGCGCCATCGTTGCCAGGACGGCAAACAGCGCGGTCACAGCCAACGCCGCGGATGCGCGATCCGAGCCGTCGGTATCGGTCATACGTTGGTCACCTCCAAGTCGGTCTCGCGTCGCGTCAGCATCACGGCAAACGTGATCAGGATGAGAACCCCGCCGACGTAGACGAGGATCTGCATCGCCGCAAGGAACTCCGCTTGCAGCAGGACGTAATGCACCGCGACGCTCAGCAAGGAGCCGCCCAACAGCAGCGACGCGTGAAACACGTCGTCGACGAGGACGACACCCAAGCTGAAGCCCACCGTCAGGAGGGCGAACAGCGCGAACGCGATGGTCTCATAAACCATTACCTGTATGTCCCGAAGGAATCCCTTTGAAGATTTCGAGACTGATCCGCAAAACAGACGTGTGGGCAAACAGCCTCGAAGCTCTGGGAGGGCAACACAACGCGGTGAGACAGCGCGGTCAGCGTGGAGCGGCTGGGCGATTACTGATAGTCGACTTCGCCGTCGCCCTCGCCGATCCAGGCGTCGCGGTCGGGGTTCCGTGAGTTCAGCGGGTCGATCCCCTTGTACCACGGCACGTTTTTGAGCTGTTCTTTGTTGTAGACGAACTCATCTTTCGTATCCGCGGTGAACTCGAAGTTCTGTGTCAACAGGATGGCGTCGACCGGACAGACCTCCTCACAGAGCCGGCAGTAGATACACTGCCCGATGTGGAGGTTGTACTGCTCGCCGTTTCGTTGGTCGTCCATCACGATCTGGATCGTATCGTTCGGACAGACGTTTTCGCACTGTCGACACCAGATACACCGCTCCTGGCTGAACTTGTGGACGCCGCGGAACCGTGGGCTGACTTCCGGTGCTGTTTCGGGGTATTCGACCGTGAAGGTCTTCCCGTCCAATGCGTGTTTCATCGTCGTCGCCATCCCTTTGAGGAGTCCGATCATGCTATCACTCCCACGATAATGGCCGTGAGCACCAGGTTAGCGAAGGAGAGCACGAGCATCCCCTTCCAACCGATCTCGATCAGCTGGTCGATACGAACGCGCGGCAACGCCGACCGCGCCCACTGGGTGAACAGGAAGAACGCCCAGATCTTGATGACAAACCAGACGAACCCAGGGAGAACGGGTCCGGCCGGCCCGCCAAGGAAGATCGTCGCCATGATCGCCCCGCCGAGGAAGACGTGGAGGAACTCCCCGAGGTAAAACAGGACGAAGTACACCGAGGAGTACTCGGTCTGGTAGCCGGCAACGATCTCGGTCGGTGCCTCCGGAATGTCGAAGGGGTTGCGGCCGATCTCCGCCATGTTCGCCACGAGGAACAACACGAAGGCGAAGGGGTTGACGAAGGCGAACCACGCCGGGATCGACACACCGGCGATCGAGATCAGCGTCGTACTCTGCTCGGCGACGATCGTGCTCATCTGCAGCGAGCCGGTGAAGACGACAACCGACATCGCCGTCACGACCAGCGGGATCTCGTAGGCGATGTTTTGGGCGACCGCCCGGAGCCCGCCCATCAGCGAGTACTTGTTGTTCGAGGCGTAGCCGCCCATCACCAGCGAGATCGAGGCGATCGAGGCGAACGCGAAGACGAGCGCAAGCCCCGCTTCGGGATCAGCGAGTTGAATGTTGAACGGGCCGAGACTCCCCATCGGAATCACGGCGAACCCAAGCATCGCCGACGCTGGCAGAATCAACGGCGCGAGATCGTAGGAGGGGCGATCAGCCCCATCCGGGATAATCAACTCCTTCGAGAGCAGCCGCACCGAGTCGGCGACGATAATGAACAACCCAAACGGCCCGATCCGGTTGACGGCGATCCGGTCGGTGAAGGCGGCCGTGATCTTTCGTTTGGCCCACGGGCCGGCAACACCGGTAAACGCTAGCATCACGTTGCCGACGACGAACGCGCCGATCAACGCGCCGACAGCCGCGCCGAGCGCGCCCTCAAGCCCGAGCAGGTCGGCGATCTGTTCCGGCAGTAAGACCTCACCCTGCAGGAGACCGGCCATCAGCGATCCACCTCGCCGAGCACGATATCGAGACTGCCGAGCGATGCGATCGCATCGGGGACGTACTCGCCGTTCGACATCTCCGGCAGCGTCTGGAGGTTCGAGAAACACGGGCTCCGGATCTTAAACCGGCCGGGCTTCTCGGTGCCGTCCGATCGGATGTAGATCCCGAGTTCGCCTTTCGCGCCCTCGACGGATTTGTAGATCTCCGTGTCGTCGTCGGGTTTGATCGTTCGCGGCACGTTCGACTGGATGTTGCGCTCGTCTTCCGGCCAGTCTTCGAGGAGGTCGATACACTGCTCGACGATCTTGGCCGACTCCTCGACTTCGCGCATCCGGACGAGCAGGCGGCTGAAGTTGTCACAGCCGTCCTCGGTGACGACATCCCAATCGAGGTTCTCGTAGTAGCCGTAGGGGTCGTCGCGGCGCACGTCGTAGTCGATGCCCGAGCCGCGGGCGACCGGGCCGGTCGCGCCGTAGCTTTTGGCGACTTCCGGCGGTAACACACCGGTGTCGACCGTCCGCACCTGCAGGATCTCGTTGGAGGTCATCATGTCGTGGTACTCCTCCAGTGCGGTCGGCAGTTCGTCGAGGAAATCACGGGTTTTCTCGAAGAACTCCTCGCGGGGTTCCGGTAGATCCCAGACGACGCCGCCGAGCCGGAAGTAGTTGAACATCAGCCGCTGGCCCGTGAGATCCTCCAGGATGTTCTGGACTTTCTCGCGGTCGCGGATGGAGTACATGAACAGCGCGGTGAAGTCGCCGTAGATATCGAGGGCAAAGGTTCCCAGCGCGAGGAAGTGTGCCGCCATCCGGCAGAGCTCCGCGCCCATCGTTCGGATGATCTGGGCGTACTCCGGCACCTCGATGTCAGCCAGTTCCTCGGCCGTCCGCGCGTAGGCCCACTCGTTGAGCAGGCCCGCCGAGATGTAGTCCCAGCGGTCGGGGTACGGCATGATCTGGTAGCGGTAGGTACTCGACTGACACATCTGCTCCTCACACCGATGCAGATAGCCGATGTCGGGTTCGAGATCGACGACCTGCTCGCCGTCGAGAACGGTCTTGATGTGGAGGACGCCGTGGGTCGCCGGGTGGTGCGGGCCGATGTTGAGATACATCGTCTCGCTGTCGTTGTCGGCCGTCTGATCCTCCAACAGCGGGTTTTTGTGCTCCCGCAGCGGGACGACCTGTGGCTGATCCTGGTCGTAGGATTGCCCCAACGGATGGCCCTGCCACGTTTCGGGGAGGAGGATGCGGCGGAGGTCGGGGTGGTCGTCGTACTCGATGCCGATGAGGTCGTAGGCCTCCCGCTCGTGCCAGTCAGCCGTCCGGAAGACCTCGTTGGCCGACTGGCTGACCGGGTTTTCCTTGTCGGCGGGGACGATGATGCTGACCTCCTGGGTGCGGTCGTCGTAGCTCGTCAGGTGGTAGATCGACTCGTAGCGATCCGCGTGCTCCTCGGCGGTCACACAGGAGAGGTGATCGAAGCCGGCCTGATCGCGGAGGCGACGCAGCGCGTCGACAACGGTGTCGGGTTTGATGACAAAGCCCGGCGCGTTCTCGTGGTCGTCGCGGCCGATGACGAGGTCGCCGAGGAGTTCCTCGATGGCCTCGGGTGTCGGTTCGGCGAGATCCGGTGAGTCGGGGAGTTCCACGCTCATGGTGAATCAGCCCAGTTGTACCGCATGACCAGATCCTCGACATCGATCTCGTCGGCGAGCTGGTCGATGATCTCGTCGCGTTCGAGATCGCCGAACTCCTCTAACTCGTAGGGTTTGACCGTCACCGGCGAGGACTCGCCGTTGGCGATCCGCTCTTGGAGTTTGGCGACGCCGTAGATGAGTGCCTCGGGGCGGGGCGGACAGCCCGGAACGTGGATGTCGACCGGGATGACCTCCTCCGCGCCCTTGACGACGTTGTACCCCTCCTGGAACGGGCCGCCGGAGATGGTACAGGAGCCCATGCCGATGACGAACTTCGGCTCGGGCATCTGGTCGTAGACGCGTTTCATCCGCGGGGCGAACTTCGAGACGATTGTCCCCGGGATGATGATCACGTCGGCCTGCCGTGGCGACGCGCGGGGGACGCCAGCACCGAAGCGGTCGAGGTCGTGTTTGACCGCGTAGGTGTGCATCATCTCGATGCTGCAGCAGGCGATCCCGAACTGCAGCATGAACATCGAGGAGCCCCGCACCCAGTTCATGAACTTGTCGAACTTGGTGAGGATAAACGGCGAGGAGCCGAACGCCTCGCGCAGCCGGGAGTTAAACCGGTTGTCCTGCCCGGAGAGCCGGGCCTCACGTGTTTCTGTGCCTACCTTCGAACTGTCGGTGACAAACGGTTGGTTGTCGCTGCTCATGTGTTCTGTCGCTCCGTTTTCTGCGTGGCGGCCCGCAGGCTCCGTGTCCACTGTACCGCGCCGACGCGCCACGCCCAGACGAGACCGACGACGAGGATCCCAACGAAGGCCAGAAGCGGCAGCAGGGCCTGTGACAGGGGGACGCCTGCCGCAAGCGCGCTGCGATACATGACCGCCCACGGGAAGACCATCACCGTCTCGATATCGAAGACGACGAACAGCAACGCGACCATGTAGTACTGGATGTTGAGCTGGACGCGCCCCGAGCCGGTCGGGATCTCACCGCTCTCGTAGGTCGTTTTCTTACCGCTTTCTGGGACGGCTGGACGCAACAACGCCGACACCACGATCATCGCAAGCGGGATCGCAATGCCGACCAACGCCAGTGCCCCGATAGCTATCCATGACATTCGGTATACTCCGTAACACACGAGGGTTTGCGCCCGGCCCTCATAAGCATTGATTTTCTGCCGGCTTCTCGAAACGAGTACGGGTTATTTCGGCAGGTTCGTCGGGAGACGAAAGATCAAAAAAGCGGTGTGAGCGGGTGGCAGCCAGATCCGTCTCAGGAGTCGTGACGGGCACAGTCGAACAGACGCCGGGAGTGATCGACGAGCCCCCAACAGCGGGCTACTCGTCGATACTCCCTTCGAGGGTCATCTCAGCGTTGCCATCGCGGTCGGTGGTCACCTCAAAAACGGTCGTGTCGGCAGCATCGGACACGTCGAAATCCGTCTCCATCTCAACGCGCTCCGTGTTGTCGACGGTGAGGACATCAACCTCGTCAACGTCGACGACCGACTCGGCATCGAAGTCGACATCCGCAGTCACCTGTGCGGTTCCGTGCTGTTCGACCCAGACGGAGACATGGCCGCCCTCACTGGCAGGTGCTTGTAGTTGGAACGTGATCGGATCGTCCGCGTCGACGTGCTCCCTGACGGTGTCGTTACCCCACGCGAGCTGGCGAGCCAACTCGGCGTCGGCCCGATCCAGCTGGTCGTCGGGATCGATCGTTTCGACGGTGTAGTTTTCCGGCTGTGCTACGTCCGCCGCCGACGAGGCCGGCGGCTGCGTCATCGATGCGGCACTGGCACCACTCGCCATGACGGCGAGCAGCGTCAGCACCGCGAGTGTTGCTGTTTTGTATCGCATGTGTTACAGAACAGCCCTGACGACAGCGTGTCCATCACACCCGCTGCGGTCGTGGTGTGGCTGCTGTGATCGCTGTCGTCCCGGACTGCCCCGCCGGAAGCTCACCTGAAAACCCAAATAGGACTTTATTGGTAACTGTTCGAAAGCTGTTGAAAACGACGCCACAACCGGTTTGAAACGACTCCAAAACGCCACATGCAGAAAAGCCGCTATTCGAGGTGGATTACGTTTCCCATGCCGCGGCGTTTCCGCTCGACCAAGTCTTTCTGTTCCAGCGAGTCCAGCGTCCGACTGACTGTTGCCTTCGAGAGGTCGGTCTCCGCGACGAGGTCGCGCTGTGGGAGCTCGCCGTCAGCCTCGACGAGCAACGAGTAGAGGGTCTCCTCGTTGTTCCGGAGGCGTTCGGCCGTCTGCTCCCACTGATCGCGGGGTTGCTCGGCTACTTCGGTCGTGTCGGGCTTGCTGCCGCTACCGTCGGCCGAGCGGGTCGCCGCCGACGTCTCCGATCGCTCCGACGTAGCGTGGTCGCCGACCAGCAGCCAGGTGCCGGTGGCTCCACAGGCGATGGCACTGCCGACGATCACCGTCACGTCGGCGTAGGTGAAATACTGGCCGATCTGTGTCGTCTCGGCACCGTTCTGACCGAGAGAAACCATGACCGGCGACGGGGTGATCAGCTGGACGGCAAGCACGACGACAGCACCGACGAACGCCGTCGCCGCAACGAGCTGTCGGCCCTGAAGCATGCGGCGGACCATATGAACGGCTCTCTGACAGGTCGGTTTAACGGTTGCCGTTTTAGGCCGTGAAACCCGCGTGAAAGGCGTTTGAAACGCGTTTCCAACGTGTTTCATCACAGGAGTCAAGAGGACTTTCAACCAACCATTACATACGATGGGCAGCAACATTCGGTCTCGACTTGCCGTCCTGCTGACGCTCGCCGTCCTCGGCGTGGCGGTCGCCGGAATCGGAGCCACGCTCGGCGCGCCGAGCGGCACCACAGCCGAGGCCGACACCCGGTTTGTCGTGACCGAGCAGAACGTTACCGTTGCGACCGACCAAGAGGAGGTGACCGTCACCGAGGATATGTACAACGTCACGTCAGTCCGCGTCGAAACGGCAGCCGCTGGGCAGTTCAATGTCGAAACCGAGCGGGCACAGCCACTAACCGAGGGGGAGCGTGAGCGCGCGAAACGGATCGCCCGAACCAACGAAACGATCCAAACATACCTTGCCGACGGAGAGTACACACTGGCTGTCGACGCCATCCAACGGCTCGATACCACGGCGATGCAGATCAGCGGAAACGTCACCGAACGAAGCGAGTCAGGAAATGTCACAGTAATCAAATACGAAGCCGAAACCGAGGAGACAGCAGACGGTTCGGTCGTCGTCAACCGCGAGCCAACCTACGTACCGGACGAAGCGGTTGTCAGGCTGCGGGATCCAACCGCAAGCGAACGTACCGACCTGAAGTATTCAGTAGACGTCGATCTGACCAACGAAACAGTGACCGATGTGACTGATTGGACCGAGATTCGACAAAACGCGCCGACGATCAACGGAACAGAGATCAGTCCGCCTGCGACCAACAGCACGGCGTGAGATCGAGAACCAAGACGACGGGTGGCGTCTACGACTCGCGCGCGGAAGCCGTCGATCCCGAGGTCGTGCAAGGCTTTCGAGACCTTGCCGACGCCGTCCTGTACCCAGCGTCGAACGATTTGTCGGCGTTGCTGACGACACCGAGATAAATAACATACCTCAAAGTACGGTACTTCAGAGTATGCTATTTCGAAGTAACGTACTCCAAATAATTATGTGAGTTGCGAACGACACGGTCGTATGGAGCAGTTCGTCGACCGAGAGGCCGAACTCGCCCGACTCAATACGTGTTACAACTCATCTGACGCCGAGTTGGCTGTAATCTACGGTCGGCGGCGACTCGGCAAAACCGAACTCGTCAAACAGTCGCTTCGCGGTCGAGACGACACCGTCGTCTATCAGGCTCGCCAGAAGACCAAAGCCCTCCAACTCGACCAGTTCGTCTCGGTTGCGGCCGAGACGTATCCCGGAATCAACCGGATGCAACGCGACTGGGAACCCGTGCTTTCGTTTCTCGCTGAGCAGGACGCCATCGTCGTGCTCGACGAATTCCCGTATCTCATCGAGGAAGACGACAGCCTGCCCTCCGTGCTGCAGGCGATGTTCGATCACGGGATGGACGACTCGGCGGCGACGTTCGTTCTCGTTGGCTCATCGATCAGCATGATGGAAGAGGCAGCACTGCTCGGCAACAGCCCGATGTACGGCCGGGCGTCGACCAAACTCGACGTGCGACAGCTACCGTTCGATGCCGCAATGGCGTTCTTCGAGGAGATCGATCCAGTCGAACAGCTCCTCCGGTGGGGGATTTTCGGCGGCACACCCTACTACCTCGAAGCGGCCGCCGGCTTCGACACGCTTGCAGCGGCAGTTCACGAAGCGATCCTTACCCAACACGGGCCACTCCACGATGACCCCGACTACGTGTTGCGGATGGAGCTCACCGAGCCGAGCCGGTATTTCGGAATCCTCGAAGCGATTGCCGGCGGTGCGACGACACGAAACGAGATCGCTCAAGCGGCCGGGATCGACACTAACCAGCTCTCGAAATACCTCAGTCGGCTCCAACGACTCCGACTGATCGAGCGACACGTCCCGATCACCGAGGACAAACAACGGTCACGCCGCGGACGATACCGCCTGCTTGATCCGCTGTTTCGGTTCTGGTTCCAGTTTGTCTACGGCAGTGGACGGCGATACGACGCGGTCGGCCCTGAATCATTCGAGGAACTCATCGAACCGAGGCTGGCTGACTTCGTCAGCCCCGTTTTCGAACGCCTCTGTCAAACGGCTCTGCGCGATCTGTATCCCGACGAGACGATCACGGATGTCGGCCAGTGGTGGTATCAGGATCACGAGATCGACGTAGTTGGGTTTACGGCCGGCAAGACGCTGCTGGTCGGCGAGTGCAAGTTCCAAGCGTCACCGCTCGGCTACGACGCACTGGCGTCGCTGGAATCGCATACCGAGGAGCTCCGGTGGACGCCGCCAGCCGGCGGGGATCGCCGCTGTGAGTACGTCCTGATCAGCCGGAGCGGATTCAAACCGTCAGTCGAAGAAGCCGCAAGCGAACGTGACGACCTCCGGCTCGTCAAGATCGGCGAACTCGTCGACGCACTTCGATCACAACACGGGTAGTTACGCGTCGCGCTCGCGGAAGCCGTCGATCCCGCGGTCGTGGAGGGCCTTTGAGACTTCGCCGACGCCGCCCTGCAAGGAGTCGTGATACTCGATCAATGCCTGCTCAATCTCATCGTGTTCGCGGGCGATGATCTGACCCGCTGAGAGCCCAGCGTTGAACGATTTACCGGCATCAACTGCCGTGAGCGGCGCGCCGGTCGGCATCCCGATGACGCTGTCGACGGATTTCTCTTGGACTGGCACGCCGATCACCGGGATCGGGTAGGCGATCGAGGCGGTCATATTGGGGAGGTCGGCTGATTTCCCGCCCGCGCCGGCGATGATCACGTCGAGTCCGCGGTCGGCGGCGGTTTCGCCGTAAACGGTCATCAGTTCCGGTGTGCGGTGAGCCGACACGACGTAGCTCTCGAAGGTAAATCGGCTCTCGGGTGGGTTCTCGAAGTCGGTCTGCTCGGCGAAGCCGAGTTCGTCGAGGGCCTCGTAGGCTCCGGCCATCACGTCGAGATCCGAATCCGAGCCCATGATGATGCCAACTTCCGGTGTCGTCGCCGGGTCGCGCTGCTGGTCGGCTTCGGCTTCGAGTCTGTCCATCAGCTCTTGGACTTCGGGTGCTGTGGTCATTAGCTGTGGATGCTCCCAGCGGCGGCAAGTGCGTTGCGGTTATTACTAGTCGGGTTCAACTGCGACTCTGAGAAAGACGTGTTATTGTAGAAAGCCCTCGACGCGCTCGACTCCCGGGCCTCGCTGCGCGCTTCGTCGTTCGCTCCGCTCACTCCTGTAGTGCTTGCGTCGGCCGGGTTCGACGAGCGCGTCTCGCCGTTTCAATCCACCAGGATTCGATTGATACGCCGGCCAAAGTATAGTGTTTGCTCAGTGCGCATCTACGCACCACCATCGCGCTACTCACCGACGAAGGTAACGCCGTCGCGGAGCGATTCCGCGCGGTCAAGTAGGTCGTCGCGGTCGCCCGCATCGTCGGTGTCAGCATCGGGATCGGTGACGGTGATATGCCCCATCTTCCGGAGCGGTCGAACCTGTTTCTTGGCGTACCAGTGCATGTGGGCGTTCGATGATTCAAGCACGCTGTCGACGTTGTAAAGCGTCGCCGCCTCGGGTTCGTCGACATCGCCGAGGATGTTCACCGAGACGGTTGGTTCTCGGAGGTCAGTCGAACCGAGCGGCCAGCCGAGGACAGCGCGAACGTGGGTTTCGAACTGTGAGGTGCGCGCGCCCTCGATCGTCCAGTGGCCGGAGTTGTGTGGCCGCGGGGCGATCTCGTTGACAAGGATTTCGCCGTCCTCGGTTTCGAAGAGTTCGATCCCGTAAACGCCGTAGCCGTCGAGGAACTCCAATACGTCGGCGGCGACCTCGCGGGCGCGCTTGCGTGTCTCGTCATCGGTACGCGCTGGCGAGACGCTGGCCCGGAGGATCTCCTCCTCGTGGATCGTCTCGGTGACAGGGAAGGTATCGACGCCGTCGGCTCGCTTGACGCCGATGACCGAGAGTTCGCGCTCGAAGGGGACGAACGCTTCGGCCATCGTGTCGACGCCGAGTTCGTCGAGCGCGGCGGCCGCGTCATCGGGATCCTGCACCGGCGTGTTGCCACGACCGTCGTAGCCGCCCTCGCGGGCTTTCAGCATCACGCCGTCGAGTTCCTCGACTGCGAGCCGGAGGTCTTTCTCGCCGCCAACCCCGATGAAATCCGGCACCGGAATCCCGGCGTCGGCGAGGGCTTCCTTCTGAACGAGTTTGTCCTGAATCGTCCGGAGCGTATCGGGATCAGGGTTGATCGGTACGTCGTACTCGTCGGCAACCTCCGAAAGCAGGTCGGGATCGGCGAGTTCGATCTCAAAGGTGAGTACGTCGCTGACGGCGGCGAGTTCCCGTACTGCGTCGGGATCGTCGAACGCGCCGACGATCTGGTCGCGGGCGACAAGCGAGGCCGGACACTGCGGGGTCGGATCGAGGACGATCACCTCGACACCGAGCGGGGCAGCAGCCTCGGCGAGCATACGGCCGAGTTGCCCGCCGCCGACGACGCCGAGCGTTGGGCCGGGGAGCGTTGTCATACGCGGGAGATTCCGGCGGGCGAAAATAAGGGTTCTCACCTGTTGCGTGGGCTCCGCCCGGACGTTTTTATCCGAAGCCGCAGCACCCCCGCCGTGACCTGGCACCGCCGGCTTCGGCCGCTTGGCTGGCTCCTCGTCTGTGGCTGCCTCCTCCTCACCGCGCCATCCGTGGGGGTAGCAGACGCGACAGCAACGACAGCAGCGACAGGGGAGATTGTCGAACTCTACCCGAACCCAACAACCGAGCAAAACCACGGCGAGTATGCAACTGTCACAATCACCGAGCCGGGCAACTGGACGCTCACCGACGGCGAGGGGGTTGCCGACCTGCCGGACGATCGGACGGGGCGGTTCGCCGCGACACGGCATCCTAACCAAACCGCGACCTACACGAACGCGACCGCGGTCGCCGCCGGCGGCAGCTTCCAACTCGCTGTCAGCGGCGAGACACTAACCCTTCGTCGCGGCGACAGCGTCGTCGACACCGTCAGCTACGAGGACGCCCCGGAAAGCCAGCAGTGGCGCGCCGACCGCGAGCCGCGCTGGCAGCCCACGGGCTTCGAGCCGCGAGCACCCACCACCGTCACCGACGTGTCAGTCGAGGCGTTCGTCCTCCCAGACAATCCGGCCGCACCGATCGATGCGATCGACGACGCCGACGGCCGACTGTATCTCGCGGCCTACACGCTGACGGATCAACGGGTCGTCGACGAACTGATCGCCGCCCACAACCGCGGGGTCGACGTGGCCGTCCTCGTTGAGGGTGGCCCGGTTGGCGGCATGACGGAACGGCAGGCAACCGTCCTCGATGAGCTCGCCGCCGCCGGCGTCGACGTGCGCGTGATGACCGGTGACGCCGCCCGGTTCCGGTACCACCACCCGAAGTACGCCGTCGCCGACGACACCGCCGTCGTCCTCACCGAAAACTGGAAACCGTCAGGTACCGGCGGAGCCGACAGCCGCGGCTGGGGGCTGACCACCACCTCAGCGGGGGTCGCCGACGAGCTGGCCGCCATCTTCGAACACGATACGACATGGGAGGATACGCCCGCGTGGGAAACCGTCCGCGAGGAGATCGAGACCGTCGAAGCCGAGACGGCGACCGGCTCGTATCCACAGCACCACCCGCCGGTGTCGACGACGGCCGACGAACTGCGGGTGTTGGCCGCCCCTGACAACGCCGAATCGGCATTGGTTGAGCGCATCAACAACACCGACGACCAGTTACTCGTGATCCAGCCGTCGATCGGCGACCGCGACTACCGGCTGCTCCGGGCGGCGATCCGCGCGGCCGACCGCGGCACCGAGGTGCAAATCTTGCTGAGCGGAACCTGGTACGCCGAGGAGGAAAACACCGCGCTGGCGGAGCAACTCCGCGAGCGAGTGGCCGACGACAACGTTCCGCTCAGCGTGCGCGTCGCTGAGGAGAACAACCGATTTGGCAAAATCCACGCCAAGGGGATCGTCGCCGACGACACCGCCGTCATCGGGAGTCTCAACTGGAACGACAACTCCGCCGAAAACAACCGCGAGGTGGCGATCGCCGTCACCGACGAGCGGGTCGCCGACTACTACCGGGAGGTCTTCACCGGCGACTGGCAGGCCAGCGGCGACGGCGGTGGGTTTAGCCTCCTCCCGGGCGGTGAGCTTCCGGCCGGGCTCGTGGTCGTCGCCGTCGCCGTGATCAGTGCTACCGCGCTGCTCGCAAAGCGATGGCTGGTCTTTGCTGAGAACTGAGGAGGCAGTAGCCGACCGCGTTATTCCAGCGGGGCCGTACTCGACAGCGATTCGTCGAGGTCGGCGTCGGCCATCTTCTCGACCAGTAGGTCGATCACCGACTCACGACGCCCCTTGACGAACTTGATCGAACCGACGACGAGGTGGCCGCCGCCGGAGACACCGGAACCGGGGAGTTCCTCGTTGAGCTCGGTCACCATCTCGGGGATATCGAGGCGAACCCCATCAGAGCGAAGGACGGCGAAATCAGGGCCGTAGCCGATCGTGATCACGGGCTCGCCGGTCTCGGTGACCTTCCGATCGTGGAGGTTGCCGGTTGTCTTCCCCGGCGCGGGATACGTAAACCGGTGGGCAAAGTTGTCGAGGTCGATGCGGTAGAGATGCGCCTCGGAGTCGAGTCGTTCGTGTTCGACATGCGGCTCAAGGGCGTCGAGTTGGCGTTCCACGTCGCGTTCGGCGCGCTCGGCGAGGAACTCGATGAGGCGTTCGTGGCGATCGGAGTCGTCACAACCCACATCAAGCACGTCGTTGACGAGCGTTTTGCCCTCGTTGTAGCGCAGCCAGTGGGCGGCGTAATCGAGTGCTTCGCCGATGGCTTCGAGATCGTCGCGGTCGTAGCCGGCCTCGTTGGCCCGGAAGACAAACCGCGGCATCACGTCGGCTTTCGAGCGATCCGAGAGCCCGGCGACCGCCGGCACGTGTTCGACATCGTCGCTGATCGAGG
Organism: Halonotius sp. F2-221B; assembly: GCF_046719765.1. NCBI lineage: Archaea > Methanobacteriati > Methanobacteriota > Halobacteria > Halobacteriales > Haloferacaceae > Halonotius > Halonotius sp. F2-221B. Next base: position 6,301 of record NZ_JABEBY010000017.1, on the reverse strand, counting down.
GGTCGATCAGCCGGGCGAGTTCGACCGACATCATCCCGGTCGTGATCCGGTAATCCTCGCCGTAGAGATAGGGGTTGATGTGGGCATCCAGCAGCGGGTCGACCGCCTCCGGATCAGGGTGGTGGTGATCGAGGACGACGATCGGGATGTCGTAGTGGGCGAGGTTCCGGTAGGCCGGCACATCCTCCTCGGTCGAGCCGTTATCGAGCATGACCAACAGCGGGAGCTTCTGGCCGTGGCGATCCTGGCCCTCAAGGGCGAAGTTGAGATCCCGCGTCACATCCTCCATCTCGTAGTAGGGTGCCTTGCTCGGCAGGCGTTTACAGAGGTGTTCGGGTGCGTCGGGATCGGCGTGTACCTCGGTGATGAAGTTCTCCAAGGCGAGTTGCAGCGGCGTCGCCCCACACATCCCGTCGCCGTCGGCGTGGTGGCGGATCCGGATCGGGCGACCCGCAAGCACCGTCTCACGAAGGCGTTCGGCAAGGTCAACGAGGTCGTCGAAGATCGGTTCGAAGGCGGGCCACTCGACCAGCGGCTCGATGTCGGCCGGCGTCGCCCGCTCCGAAAGGGCGGCATCGATCGCGTCGTTCGCGTCGGCGGCCGTCTCGCCGGCGAGGATCGTCAGCGAGTCGATCTCCACCTGCCGCACGTCGTCGTGAAGCTCGACCGCGCCGGTGATCCGGACGACATCATCGATCTCGGCGTCGGGGTACGCCCGAACGCCGGCCTCCTCGAAGGCCGCACCGCTGACGATGCCGGTGCCGTCAGCGACCTCGAAGATGGTCGGCCCGCCGGTCTGTTTGATCTGGACGAGCCGGCCCTCGATGGTGACCGTCTCGCCGGTCGCAAGCTCGTCGATCTGTGTGATATCCGGCTCGTGGTCGCGGAGCTCGGTTCGGTAGTCGTCGAACCCGGGGAGATCGAAGGCGAGATCACCGTTGTCCTTTGCGACATCAAGCGTGACGACAAGGCGGTCGCCCACGTCGTAGGAGCGATCAAGGTTTGACTCGTGGATCAACCCCGAGACGTTATCCGAGATATCGACGAAAACGCCGTAGTCGACGACGCCGTTGACGACAGCGTGGTAGTGTTCGCCCGACGCGATATCGGTGGTCGTACAGTCAGGGGCGAGATCGTAGACGACGGGACGGGAATCCTCCCGAACGCCGGAATCCCCGGCGGAATCATCGGTCATATACGCCCGCTACGAGCGACCGACGTGTTAAGCTTGTTATCTCCGCTCGCCGGGGCTTTCGGAACGCTTAGATGGCCGCCGGGCCGAGGGGATGGCAATGCGGCTGTTCCGTTCGAGTGAGATCCTCGGCATCGCCCGCGAGACCTTGGAGTTCGCACTCGAAGCCAGCGAGGCGACCCACCCCAACGAGTATATGGGCCTCCTTCGGGGAGAGGATGCCCGCAAGTTCGATCTCGAACGGCGCGGTCAGGTCATCACCGACGTGTTGGTGATCCCCGGCACCAAATCCGACCCCCGGAGTGCGACGGTCAAATCCAATATGATCCCCAACGACCGCAAAGCCGTCGGCTCGGTGCACTCCCACCCAAACGGCGTGTTGCGACCGAGCGACGCGGATCTGAAAACATTCCACAAGGGCAACGTCCACATCATCATCGGTTCACCCTATGGCTGGCGCGACTGGAAGGCCTTCGACAGCAACGGCGACCCCCGATCGCTCGACGTGCTCGATGTCGACCTCCCCGAGGAGCAGTTTTTCGACTTCACACAAGCGGATATCGACGCCGAGCTGCGGGCTGAGGGCCGCGATCCCGACAGCGAGGAGTCCGACCGATGACCGCACCGACACGCGCGGTCGCCCAAGGCACCTTCGACCTGCTACATCCGGGCCATATCCACTATCTGGAGGAAGCGGCGACGTACGCCGATGAACTCCACGTCATCGTCGCCCGGCGGGCCAACGTCACCCACAAGGAGCCGCCGATCCTCTCGGATCGCCAGCGACGGGAGACGGTCGAAGCACTCGGCGTCGTCGACGCGGCCCACCGCGGCCACCCCGAGGACATCTTCGTGCCGATCGAGCGGATCGATCCCGACGTGATCGTCCTCGGCCACGACCAACACCACGACGCCGACGCGATCAGCGAGACGCTGGCCGACCGCGGGGTTGACTGCCGGATCGAGCGGGCAACGGCGCGGGAACCCGCCCACGATGACGAACTGCTGTCGTCGAGGGCGATCATTGAGCGAATCCTGGCACAGCGCGGGTGACAGCGACATCAGTCAGCTTTTATCGATCGCTGTCGGTCGATCCGATATGGGATTCGGAAGCTACGATGAGTCCGAACAGAAAGACCAGGATGTCGACACCGACGACAGCGACGGGGTCGCCGTCCACGAAAACGACCACAACGGCGAGGTGTCCTTCGAGTCGGAAGCCGACACCGACAACCTCATCGATCAGCTCGCGGAGATGAAAGACGACACCGAAGAATAGCGTCGACACCGACACCGCGAGCAGATATTCAATCGCGGCTCGCAACAGGAATCCAAATCAGCCCGCGGAAGGATTATGCGGGCCGCCGGCAAAGCCACGACCGTGACCGACGGCGACTCGGCATCCGGCGAACCACCCGACGAGGCGGTTCCGCAGCGTCGGGCAGCGAAACGCGATCTCGCACTCACACTGATCGAGCATCTCGAAGCCGATGAGCTGCCGCTGTCGGCGGTGATCGATCGCATCGAGACCGTAACGACAAGCCCATCGCTCACCCGGGAGATCCTCGATACCGCCGAAAAGCGGGGTCTCATCGAGCGCGAGGAGGGTCGGATTCGGGTGCGACGCGGCGGGAGTTTCGTCCGCTTCGAGCAGCAGGTCGTCGCCCGCGACGGCGAGTTTACCTGTCAGCGGTGTGGCGCGGGGCTCTCGACAGGCCATTTCATCAGCTTCGAGACCGGCGAACTCGGGCCGTTTGGCTCCGACTGTGTTCGAAAAGTTGTGGGCCGCGACGACTAACGCGGCAAGCCGGCGTTGGTTATCGACCGCGGCGAAGCTCCTCGATCAGCGTCTCGATCAGCTCGTTTTGGCGGGCCAGCTGTTCTTCCTGTCGGTCGATCCGCTCGGCGAGTGTGGCAACCGTCTCGGCGAGCTCGTCCTCGTCAGCCGGACCAGCAGCTTCAGATCCCGACGCCGTGAGCTCACGTGTCGCCGGCCCGGCGTCGTCGGCATCGGTGTCAGCATCGGTGGTGCCGGGGGTGGACTGGCTCTCGGTCGCCGGCTGACTATCACCAGCCGACGACGCGTCCCCATCGGCCGTCGCGGGCTCACCGCCGGCCGTGGACGATTGGTCACCGCCGGCCGCGGGCGAGTGGTCACCGCCGGTGGTGGGCGTCGACTGGTCGCTTTCGCCTTCACCGAGCGACGCCGCGAGTGCCTCGTCGCCGACGGCCTCGCTCGCTGTCGATTCCGAGCCGGTGTCGCTGTCCGCGTCGGCGTCAACCGCGGGCGGGTTGGCTCCGAGCGGATCGATCCCCTCCCCAAAGTCGAGTTGATCGGCCGACGCCTCCGCGTCGCTCGGTGTGTCCGGATCGTCGTCGGCCGCCTCGGCGACCTGTTCGCGCAGCGCGTCGATGCTGTCGACCTCGTGGAACGCACAGACCGCATCGACGATCGCTTCCCGGACGGCGCGGGCGTCGTCGCTGGGGATCTTGAACCGATCCTGTCGACCGTCGTGGGTGAGGACGACCGTGGTCGCGACGCTTCCCTCCTCGAAGGTGACGTCGGTGATCGATTCATACTCGAAGGTTTCGAACTCCTCGGTCCACACCGGCGCGCCGATATGTTTGACGACCTGCTTGCTGGTGATGATCAGCGTGATCTCGCTAAACCGGAACGTCTTCAGCACGCTCTCGCCGGGGTCGGTGATACCGGCGGCGTTGATGACGCCCGCGAGAATCGGGAACAGTGCGTCATCAACCCGGGAGGATGGCAGCGACAGCGTCTCCGTCCCATCGAGGCCGTACTCCATGGTCAGCTTGGCCTTCCGGCGGCCCTCCGATAGCGTCAGGCGTTCGGCGTCGTGGGGGTACTCCTCGACGGCCTCGTCCGACAGCAACCCCTCGGCGCGGTAGACGAGCGTCCGTGTCGGCGTGACAGCGAGGGTGTCGTCGCCGCCGAGATCGACCTCCGCGACCGCGGATTCCTCCCCCAGTGCGGACGTAAGCGCGTCGGGCAAACTCATTGGTGTACGATGCCGGTGGTGGGACATAAAACCGGCTGTCTCATCGGTGATACACGGCGGCCACCGCGCGGCGAACGATGGCGCGGGGCGTGTGAGCGACCGACAGATCGCCCGCCGTGAGACCGGTGTAGATGAGAAGGTTAAAGAACCGGATCAGGGTATATTGGGGTGCGGCCGGGTGGCTTAGCTGGACATAGCGCCGCACTCATAGGGTTACTGAGATTCGGTGCGGTACCGCCTTGGAAGCGTCCGCTCCCATGAGGCCTGCCGAGCCTCGTACCTGGGATATGCGGAGATCGTGGGTTCGGAGCCCACCCCGGCCACTTGTCTTTCCGATGAACCACGAACGCCAGTGAGTGGTGAGTCCGGAAAGACGTGGCCGGAAGCGGGCGGAGAACCCGTGTATGGTCGCAGACGAACGGCAGTGAGTCTGCGAGTCGTCGGAGCTTGCTCCGACGGAAGTTCGGAGCCCACCCCGGCCATGATTCTACTGGGTAACACAATCGCCGACCGAGACAACTGCGCTGCTCGACTCAGAGAATAACGCAGATCGCTGGTGCCATCAGACCGGCCGGTCGCTACCGCTGGTGCCGAAGAGGTAGGTACCAACAGTCAACACCACAGCCGCGGCGAGCAGGATGCCATACGTGAGTAGCCCCTCCTGCCAGACCAGCCCAGGGATAAAGAGCAATGCCCCGACAACGAACAGGATGATGCCGGTTCCGGATTGATTCGGGATCTCCATGCTGGCCGCCACTCCGAACGCAACCGTCTTGAGCGTTCTGCTCTCCCGTGGGGCCGGGGCGGCCGACAAATCGAAGCGACGCTTTAGCTGTCGGCGGCCGGTGTAATGACCGTCATCGCCCGGTCGGCGGCGGCGGGAATGAACACATCGGTGTCGACCGTCTTTTGTTGGCCGGAGGCAACGGTGCCGACCGGACAGCTCCGGCTCGATAGCAACGTGTCACCGTCGTAGAACTCGATCTCAAGATCGATATCGATGGCCTCGCCGTCGTTGTCGATCGTGACCTCGGCCCGCCCCAGTTCGTCGTTGATGTCGACCACATCGTGTGCGGTATCCGTGCTGTTGTAGAAAACCGGCTCAGTGGCGGTGAAGTGATCGGCAGCATCGCCGAGATACCGGAACAGCCCCTCGCTGATCCGTTCGTAGTTGTCGTAGGCCGAACTCTCCTCGTCGAGGATCGTCCCGATCGGGTTGAGATCGGCCCGAAGATCACTGGCGATACTCGACCGATTGCTGGGATTCGTCTTGAGTCGCTTGTACTCCGCGATAAACGGGTCAAACTGTTCGGGGAGATCGCCGTCGTAATGGGCGTGTAACGCCTGCAGTTCCGCATCAAAGTTGAGCATCGGCGGGAGGGAGGCCGACACCGGCGCGGATGGAACCCACGGATACTCGGTGGTGGTCGTGTCGGCGGACGCCTCGGGCTGTTCCGGCGGCGTCGAATCGAAGTAGCCAAGCGAGTCGAGCAGCGCGGCGAAGCCGGCACTAACGACGGTGATGATGAGCACACCGGCGGTCAACAGATGGGAGACCGGCGGCTCGACCGGCCCAAGCTGAAACAGCGCGATAAATACACAGGTGACAGCACCGATCGTCAACAGAAAGGAGCCGAGATTCGGATCATCGCCGGTCAGAAACTCGATCCCGGAGAGAAACGTCGCGTCCTCGGTCGACTCCGTGCTGTCAGTGGAGGGCTCTGGTGAACTCATGTTACTCAGCCTGTGGTGTAACGGTGCTGTTGGCGTCGATGGCCCGACGAAGCACCTGCACGAGGTGCGACACCCAGATGCCGGCGGTAAACCCAAACAGGGTGCCAACGGTTGTCATCCGGAGCGTGTATTCGAACGGCGAAAACGCGGCAAGAATACAGAGCCCACCAAAGATAACCATCAACACATACTGGACGCGGGTATCGCTGTTTGCACGGCGTATCTCACTAAGCATCTCTACACAGTAGAGGACGTACAGTGGGTTAAATCCATTGTCGCTAGTTGTCCGTTCTCCTGATAACGGTAGCAGCAAGATCGCAGTCTGACATGGTGAGGATGCCGATACGAGAGG
>NZ_JABEBY010000016.1:0-80120 GCF_046719765.1 Halonotius sp. F2-221B | reverse complement strand
CAACCGCCGGGTGACGTGCAAAGCTTAATATCCCAACGCTCGGGATTCCTGCGTCTTCAGGCGCAGGAGGAGGTCAATCATCACCGATTTCCGAAAGCCAAGCCTGGATTTCCTCGGCATCCGCCTCGGAGAGTGCCTCAATACCGAACTGGACGAGTAGTGGGTAGAAGTGGCGGTTTTTCTTGAACTCGTCCTGCCCCGCCTTGCGGAGCTTCAGCTGGGACTCAAGGTAGGTGTCCTCCATCTCGTCGAGAATATCGTCGGGAACGTAGATCGTTCGCCCGTTCCACTCGTCCTTAATGTTCGTCTTCGTTTTGCTCGTTTTGTTCGTTTCACTCGTTGAAGTCGATCCGGTCGTTTCGGTCGATGAACTGGTTTCCACCGTTTCCCTCACCTCACTCGTTTCGCCGGAATCGACCTCATCGTCATCCTCCTCGTAGTTGCCCTCGATGCCAGAAGCATCGCCCCAGCCGTCGCTCATGCTTCCACCTCCTCAGGTGCGGTCTTCTCAAACGTCTCGTCAAACAGGTCGGCAATCTCGTTGAACAGGTCGCGTGCATCTTCGACACGCTGATTCTCCTTTCCGTAGCCGAAGACGGACACACCCTCGCCAATCGATTGGGAGAGATCAGTCCGCTTTGGGATCTCGAAAATCGGCAACGAGTACGCCGATTTGATCTCCTCAATCGTATCGCGGTGTTCGGAGTTCTGCTCTACACGATTACAGACTATAGCGAGCCGATTGATGTCACCGTAGGCTGGTTCTAGCGAACTCAATTGCTTTGCGAAAATCTGGAGGCTGTTGGCGTTGAGCTTCTCGGGAATCACGGGGATGACGACATTGCCGGTCGCGACGAGGGCGTTGTCGGTGAGGACGTTCAGGGATGGTGGCGTGTCGACGATGACGTAGTCGTAGTCTTTGTCGAGCTCGTCGAGCGTCATCTCCAAGCGCTCACGACTTTTAGGTGCCTCAAGCAACGTCTGGATGTTCTTGTTGTTCGCGAGCTTCTCGCTGGCGGGAAGGATGTCGAATTCCTCGTGCTTGACGATGATCTCGTTCACCGACTCCATCTGGTCGAAATCGAGTACATCGAAGAGTGTCGTACGGTCGGTATCGTAATACAGTTCGTTGTAGCCAAGCGAGCAGGTGAGCCCCCCGTGGTAGTCGATATCAACCAAGAGGACATCGTGGCCTCGGGCGGAGAGTGCGCCGCCAGTATGAATGACATCAGTTGTCTTCCCCGCGCCTCCTTTCTGATTCGCCACGGTGATTCGTGCGGTGTTAGTGTCGTTCATTTCTTTCGTTTCTCTCGTTGTGTTCGTTTCGTTCGTTTCGGTTGTTTAGTGCGGTGCGTTCAGTTAGATTGTTTCACTCGGTGAGAGGATTACAACGACATTAAAACCAACTGTTCGTTCCGCTCATGGAGATAAACGCACTCGTTGCCATCAACCCATTCGTTCTGTTCGTTTCACTCGTTGAATTCGTTATTGTTGTTCCGGGTGTTTTTAGCGGGAACCAGGGCTACTCTCAGGACGAATGGAGAGATCGTGATTTAACGCCAATCTAGTAAGCGTTTTAACTGTTACCGAATTGTTGGTAACCGACAGATGTATGAGGTGCTCGACGACACGGCCGCACAGACTATCCTTGCCATCGAGAGTGGTGACTCCATCCGCCGTGTCGCCCAACACCTTCAGACACCGTATGAGACGGTACGACAGGCCGTCAATCGGCTGGAAGACGTAGGCTACGTCACCTATGACGACGGCCTCTCAGTCGTCGACGAACGCGTGAGGGACGCAGCCCGCGAGCTCGTCGCGGCCAGTGCCGGCGTCAGTCCACCATCCATCGAGGAAGCCTACGTTATCCCCCAGTTCGGAGACTGGCCGTTCGCATTCACACGGATCGACGCCGTTTACGTGTGGACCCAGGGCGGCTACCAAGTTGGTCGCGAGCCCGACGACTATCCACTGTTCCTGGCTGTTCGTGAGCAAGATGTCAATGCCTGGGAGGCGTTTTTCGAGTCGTTCGATCTCCCTACCGCATTCGAGCGGCAGCCCCAAGACGAGCTGGACGGGGCACTGCATATTGTCGTCGAGCCACGCTCCTCACTCGATATTGAACACGTCGAGGGGTACCCGGTTATCCCGAGAGCAGAGACGATCGAGTATATGCGTGAGAACTACGCCCAGTTCCAGTCAGCGCTCTCCATGCTCGACCGGATGTACGAGGATCTCGATCTCGGCATCACCGACAGGAAGACTGAGCGAGTCCAATCATAAGTTTCGGCAATCGGAGTAGCACTCATCGAACTCCTACGGTTCACAGCGATTTCTAATTCGGCCGTTCAGCCCCCAGAAGGGAACTGGCCAATATCCCCGAACCGGACTGTCGGTCCTATCCAGCTCCCGTCTTCGTCGTAATGGAGGTTGACGTTCCAGCCGAGTTCCTGCCAGATCTCCGTGAGCGGGTTGCGTAGCGAGTCGGTGACGTCGGCCTCGGCCAATGGGATTTCAGCCAGGTCGGTCGTGTCCCGCCAAGGGAATGACCGCAGGTTGTCCTCCGCCCAGTTAAGCAGGTCTGTGCGGAAGTGTTCGACCCTTTGCCGGTGCTTCACTGCTGGTTTGTTGGTGGCTGGAGTAAATGAAAGGTTCTCTATCAGGTGCCCCGGAACGTCAAATCCCGCATTCGAACCTTCAGATGTGTTTCCGGAAGTAGGTGATTTCCGAGAACAAGAATCAACTGACAGCGTCCGGTCGAAACAGCTCTCGGTAGCCATATAACGTCTTCCCGGAACCGACCCGGTCACGCTTTTATGACTTGCCCGAAAATCAGTCTATCAAGCAACGATGATCCGCGATGCTCGCGTTCTCCGCGCCGGGTTCGTCCCTCGGGAAGTTGAGCATCGCGACGCCGAAGTCAACCACCTCTCTAGCGTTCTCGAGCCCATCACGAACGGAGAGCCCGCCGATACGGCCATCGTCACCGGACCCAGCGGCGCCGGCAAGACGTGCATCTCGCAATTCGTCACCGAACGACTCCGCGAAGAGATCCTCGACGTTGAGACAACCTACGTCAACTGCTGGCGGAACTATACCCGATTCCGCACACTCTATCAAATCCTCGACGACATCGGCGCGACGATTGACATCCACAGGCAGTCGACACCACATGACGAACTCGTCGACCGTCTCCAGCAGCATGATGGGCCGCGAACCGTCGTCATCCTCGATGAGGTAGACCAACTCGAAGACCCGAGCCTCATTTACGACCTCCACAGCCTCCCACAGTTCGCAATCATCTGCATCGCGAACAAAGAAGAAGATTTGTTCGGCAGGGTCGATGACCGGCTCGTGAGTCGGCTACGCTCCAGCGAGCACGTTCGAATGGACAAATACCGCGACAAACAAATATACGACATCCTGAGTGCTCGCTCGAAGTGGGGACTCGACGAGAACGTCATCACCGACGATCAGCTCTACCAAATCGCCGACGCGGCCGCCGGTGACGCCAGACTGGCGATCGGCATCCTACGGACGGCGGCCAGCACGGCCGACCGCGAGAATCACGACCGGATTACTGACGAGATTCTGTACGACGCCGCCGAGGACGCTCGCGCACAAATCCGACAGAAGAGTCTCGACTCACTCACTCCGCACCAGCGGGCCGTCTACGATATCGTTCGCGACCACGGCCCGGTTGGACCGAGCGAGATCCACGACCGCTACACCGAGGAAGTCGACGATCCTCGAACCAAACGGACTGTTCGGACGTACCTTTCGAAAATGGAGCAGTACAACCTGCTTGAGGCAGAGGGGACGAGTCGGGATAGAGAGTACTCACTCGCCGATTCGGCAGCTGCGTCGCCGATGCAGTGATTACCCGGATAGATCTTGTATTTGACCGAGCTAGACGGAAGTTCTATACATTTTTATCTCTATAGAGATAACTAAGCGAGGGGCAGGGCCACGGAAAAGAGACTACCTACAATGATTGAATTGATGGACGCTACAGCTGGAAAGATTGTCTTAGCAGTCAAGCGTGGCGACTCTATCAACCACATCGCGAGTAAGATCGATATCTCGTACTCGTGGGTATACGACTGGGTTGAGCGGTTAGAAAATACAAATATTATCGCCAATACCGATAATGGAATTCAGATCATCGATCACGAGATGCGCCAGCAGTACGCCGAGATGATGGCTGCGTTGTACAGCCGCGACAGCATCTCCCAAGAGGACGCATACGTCATTCCACACTTCGCTGGGATGGAGTTCGTGTTTACAGAGATTGATGCTGCGTATGTCTGGACAGAGGGCGGCTATCAAATCGCGCGGAGCCACGACGACTATCCAGTGTTTATCGAAGTTCACGATCGTGACATCGAACGGTGGATGGCGTTCTTCCAGCAGTTTGGTGTCGAGACGACACTCAACGAGCGTCCAGACGCCAACGAGGTCACTGGGAATGTTCACTACGTATTGTTCCCGAAGACAACCGGTATCGAGACCGAGTGGGTCGACGGGAACCCTGTCATCCCGTTAGAGGATGCTATCGACCAGATGATGGAAAATCGCCCAGCATACGAGCCCGCCTTGGAGATCATCGCCGACAAGTACGACAGAGATATCGATGCGTCACACCACAATCCGCCGAGCCCAGATTAACCAACAAGCCGCTCGTAAATTTCATTGTGTTGGTTAATACATCAGCGTAGGTTGCGACTTGTTCTGGAAACGTTCTCGGAAACAGTCGCTCATTTGCAGAATCTCTACCATAGGAGGCAGTTTCCGTCTGTATCGTCCCCTTCCCTGAAGCACGGAAACATCACGCCGCGAGTTATCGGGGACAGTGATAACTAGTCGAGTATGCCACCCCATTCAACCTCGAACCGATTGGCGGTCGACCAGCCGACCCGCGACGCCGACCGTAATCAGGCCTTCGCTGACCAGGCCGATCCGGCTACTGACGAGTTGCTGTTGCCGCAGCTCGACGCCGGCATCACGCTGCTCGATGTCGAGGGAAGCCGTGGCGTCCCGATCCTGCAGTCGCTCGTCCTCGATCATCTCCTCCTCAACGATGGGCCTGCCTTTTGGGTCGACACAAACGGGCACGCAACGACGACGACGACACTCGCCCAGATCGCCCCCAGTCAACGGTTACTCAACCGAATCCATGTTGCACGCGGGTTCACCGCCTATCAACACTACAGTGCCGTCTGCGATCTCCCGACGGCTGTGAACAAAGCTATCCAGGCAGCGACTGGCAATCCCGGTGCACAGAGTCGACACCCACCAAATCGTGACGAGGACACCTCTCCCCACACACCCGCCCTCATCGTCGTGCCGGCCGTCGACGCCCAGTACCGCACCGACAATACGCTCGGTGAAACGGACGCGGAAACGCTTCAGGCCCGAACGCTGGCACGGCTGTCAAGCTACGCCGATGGATACGACATCCCCGTGCTCGTTACGCGAAACGAACGAAACGAATTCACCGAATCAGTTGCGACGGCCGCCGATTACCACCTGGAGTGCGAACAGACTCGGATGGGACCACGGATCGTCGGCGAGGACTTCGAGACGCTCGTCTATCCCGTTGGCGACGGCGCGTATTACCAGACGACGTTCGCCTACTGGCGGCAGCTGCTCGCGGCGCGTGCCACACAGGTCGGTGTGGAACCGACGACGCCGGCGTCGACATCGACTGCCAAGGGCGTTGGGACAGGCGTCACAGCCACCGGTGAGACAGTGGCAGCCACCGCAGATCCGCTACTCGATGCGTGGACGGCCACCGGTGGAGGAGGGCGGTAGCGATGGGCCGGACGAATCCGACATACCGAGATGCACTCCGAGCCATCGAAGAGCGATGGGCAGAGTTCCGACGGGCACTCCGCCGTCGTGATCAACCACGATTCGACCGACTCTTCGAGTACGCCCGGGAGCACGCTGATGCAAGCGGACTCTTGAATCACCAGAATCCGCTCCTGCCGGCACTGTTCAGTATCGATCTCGAACAGGAGGCCAGACTCGATGACCACGAACAGCGGCTAGAAAAAATAGAGCAGGCGTTAGAACACGAGGAATTGCTAGAATCTGGAGACGAAACTAAGGAGTGTGAGAAGTGATGACACAATTAAAGACAGTCGCCTTCGACATCGAGACAACCGGGTTCCACACGACCGATCAAGTGACAGTAATCGGGTTTGACGCCGACATCAGCTCACGAGTGTTTCTGAACGTCGACGACCGTGGAACGCCGAAGTCGCTTGAGGAGCGGTTGGACAAAGACATGAATCCAGCCGTCGTCCTCTCGACACATGAGAGCGAGGCAGCACTCCTGGAAGCAATGACTGACTTTGTCGAATCGAGCCTCACCACCCAAGAGATCAAGCTGGTTGCCTACAACGGCGAAACGTGGAATGGTGGCTTCGATCTCCCATTCGTCCGGACACGGCTCAATGCTCACAATCTCGAATGGCCGTTCCTCGGACTGCCGTACATCGATCTCATGGACGTTTTCGAATCGCGATTCAATACGACGGAGACATCTCTCACAGCGGTGTACGAGGAATTAATCGGAGAAGATCTGGGTAAACTGGATCCGTTCGATGATAGCGGCGAGGCCGTCGATGCCTGGGAAAGTGGCAATTTTGAACCGGTTGTTCGGCACAATGTTGCCGACATTCGGCGGACACGAGCCCTCATGGACGTGGCTGAGAGATACTGTTCGAAGTCGGATTTCTCGATGAAGTCACTCGATCCCGTCGCCTGAGATTGAGACGTTCTCGTAGAAATATTAAAAAGAATATATTTGTGAAACATAATGAAAGATGGATGGCGCGTATCGGTCATTATCTGCTCAGAGAGAATCAAGAGACACCGCGCTTATTACTTCCAAGACGAAAGCTGTCGTCGTGAAATCTGCCGTACTGGCTGTTATATCCGCATTTGTGGGGCTCTTACTCGGATTTGGGCTCTCATTTGTGGTTAGTCCTGACCCAACAGGTATTCTCCCACTCCTCTTGGGAGTCGCTCTAACTGGCATACTAATTCCAGTTTTTTACTTTGGAATCCAGCGTCTATTCGCCCCGAACAAAAATTCGACATGACCGGCTCAACCTCTCCATCTCGCACGCAATTCTTGACAAAACTTGGAAAGGTAGGGGCATCAATCATACTGAAACCCAGATCTTAACCAACAAATTCGGGAGATTCATGGCAACTGTTGGTTAATCATGAATTCCGGAAGACATCTAAGAAACGATTGTAGACAGCTGTATAGCAGAATACATGCCGATAGCGGGCCACCAAGCTCGTTCTCTGAACTACGGAAGCAACACGCCATTGCTTAACCACGACTGAATCGTTCGGTTTGAAGCAGACAGATGCCGTTCACAATTGACTTTCTGGACGATGGTCGAGTCATAGAGTGGAATACAACCGTCGACGGTGCCATCCCAACAGAACGGGACGACTACACCCCACGTTTCTACGTCGCCGCTCGTGACCCAGACGCTGACCCCAATCTCACCACACTCCAGTCGGTGTACAATCAGCACCCTGGTGTCGTCGCGACTGAAATGGTTACGCGACGGCCTAGTTTTCGACGAGACGAGGAGACAGTCCTCGCCGTTGATGTCGCCCACATCGACCGCGTCACCCCACTTGCCCGGCAGACACGGCAGCTATCGGACTATCCAATCGGCGATCTCGCCTGCTTCAATGTCGATTTCTCGCGAGAATTCCGCTACTGTCTTGAAAATAATATTGATCCGACGTCGGCGTGCGAGTTGTCAATACTGCGAATCGGTGTGCCGTTAACTGAAACGAGCAACGAAACCTATAGGGAACTCTCGGTCGCCGGTGACACTGTCGCTGGCTCGCCGGTGGAGATTCTGAACATCGTGCAAGCAGCACTCGAAGAACACGATCCAGATATTCTGGTCTGCTCAACGAGCGATATCATCCCAACCCTCCACGAAATGGCGACGGAAGCCGGTATGGACGATTTTTCCATGAGCCGGTTGCCAAACGTGGACTATCAGCAGCTGGCGAGCCGGTCGACGTACTCAAGCTACGGTCGTGTCGGCCACTCGCCGGCGCGGTACAACGTGCCTGGTCGGGCGATCATCGACGAGTCGAACACGTTCTTCTATGGGGAGACGAACCTCGACGGCGTCCTCGACCTCGTGTCGCGGTCGAAAAAACCGATTCAGGAGCTCGCGTGGGCGTCGATCGGAAACGTACTCACGGCGATTCAAATCTGCGAGGCCCACGACCGCGGTGTCCTCGTCCCGTGGAACTCCTGGCGACACGAGTTCTTCAAACCGATGGGAACGCTCCACGACGCCGACCGCGGCGGCTTCATCTTCGCCCCAGAGGTAGGGCTCCACGAAGATGTTCACGAACTCGACTTTTCGAGCCTCTATCCGAACATTATCTGTACGCGGAACGTCTCGCCCGATGTAATCCGGTGTGACTGTCATAGCGACCGTGAGGATGTCCCCGAGCTCGGCTACTCGATTTGTAACGAACAGGGGTACCTCGTCGATGTGCTACAACCGATCATTGACGCTCGTGACGAGATCAAGGCGGCAATCCGTCGCGAGAGACAACGGGACAATCCCGACGAAGAACGACTGGCAGAACTCGAAGGGCGATCAGGCGCACTGAAATGGATCCTCGTTGCCTGTTTTGGGTACCAGGGATTCAGCAACGCGAAATTTGGACGTATCGAGTGCCACGAAGCCATCAATGCGTTCGCTCGCGAGATTCTGCTAACGGCGAAACAACGGCTGGAAGCTGGTGGGTGGCGCGTGGTACATGGGATCGTCGATTCGATATGGGTGACACCCGATCCCGACGTCGACGACGATGAGCGCGAGGATCTCGAGACACTCGCGACAGGTATCACTAAAAGTGTCGAGATTCGACTTGAATACGAGGCCCACTATGACTGGGTGGCGTTCGTCCCACAACGTGAAAGCGATGCCGGCGCGCTGACGAAATACTTCGGAAAGATCGCCGGCGAAGACGACTTCAAGATCAGAGGCATCGAAGCCCGCCAACGCTCAACGCCGGCGTTCATCGAGAACGTCCAGCGTGACTGCCTCAGACGACTTGACTCTACGCGGTCACCGGACGCGGTGCTTGGACGGCTCGAACGAGCAATCGACGAACTGCAGGCGGGCGACGTTGCAGTTGAGCGGCTCGTCAAGCGGAACCGTGTCTCCAAGCCACTGGAGAGCTACTCACAGAATACGCAGAACGTAGCCGCGTTGAAGCGAGCCCGCGATCAGGAACTGACAGTCCACCCGGGCCAGGATACCGAGTATGTGGTCGTGGACGATAAAAAATCATCGAGAGAACAGGTCGCATTAGCCCACGAGGAGATAGAGTCGTACGATACCTCGTACTACGAAACGCAGTTGATCCGAGCTATCGAGAGTATACTGGCA
Organism: Halonotius sp. F2-221B; assembly: GCF_046719765.1. Lineage (NCBI taxonomy): Archaea > Methanobacteriati > Methanobacteriota > Halobacteria > Halobacteriales > Haloferacaceae > Halonotius > Halonotius sp. F2-221B. The sequence goes on along the minus strand of NZ_JABEBY010000016.1, from coordinate 70,659 downwards.
CCTCTTGACTGGAATCTGAACGATATCCGCCGACAACTCAACGGAACACATATAGTTGGTATCACGGACTGGACTTGACAAACCCCCTCCCCCCTTTTTCGAGTTGTAAACTCGTGGTATCAGAGGGGGTGAACAACAAGACGGGCTGCAAAACAGCCGATAATGGCGGAGATACGCGATAGAGAGGCTGAGTATCTAATTTTCTAACTGACAACTATAGATGGAAAATTTTATATCACATGTTAACCTACCATAACCGCACTAGGGATAAATAAAAATATCTTATATTTGATGTATATTACTCTCGTTTGTGATCATCATATCGTGGATTATCACGTCTCATCGTCTCTACATCAATTTCAGTCACCTCAGCTCTCACTATGCTACGTCTTTGATGGCCTGTTCCCCGCGACTTACAACTCGAAAAAGGGGGGAGGGGTGAAACATTGAATATCAACAATGCTACACTACTATCGATTATGTCTGAACCGCGGTATTCTTCCCATTCGTGAATGGGTTCAACGATCCTTGTTCTTCCGCGCCATTTCTCGTGCTTACTACTCGAAAACGGGGTGTGAGGGAAAGACCATCATCAAAAGCGTCATTCACAAAATCCAGACTAATTGTATTTAGTTCCGAAACCCACATCGACTCATTTCTCGTTACACTTGTTTACCAGAGAATCGAGTTAGGTGTGTTACCTCCCCTCAACATCTTAAAACTCGGAAACGGAGATCTGGGTCATCGAGGATGTTCGACGATAGCGTGATTCGTCGAACCGTTACAACTCGACAACGGGGGGTGATAGATTCCGAAGACGGTATCTGACTCATTCAGAGGATACGAGGTTGTAGTGGTTAAATAGGCTGTTTTCGCCGGGTTACAACTCCCCAAGGGTTCATATTTTTATACCCAGAGTTCGAGGAGGTTCATAATGGGACGAGAGGGACGTAGAGCGGGATCAAATAATCCGGAAGGTGAAGAGGATCCTGAATCTCCTTCTCCTGATCCTGAAGATCCTAACTTGATGGATGAGGAGATGGAGTCTACTGGCACGTCACAAACGACCGTCAGAAACGGATCAGATCCCACCGATTCGTCTCAAGAAGGGATTAATGACGACGGTAGCGGTATCTCAATTCGTGATCGGCTCCAAACTGAATCGTCCGGTGGCGTTTTCGCGAACAAAGATCTCGTTCGATCAGACACAATCATCGATGAAGATCGTATTGTCGGTCGTGATGATCAGCTTGGCCGTGTCGTCGACAATCTAAAACCGGTTCTCCAGAATGAAGGGATCCCCGATATGCTCCTGAGTGGGCCATCTGGAACGGGCAAATCGCTAATCATTCATGCAGTCTGCAAACAGATTGTCGAACTGTGTGAATCTCAAGACAAGACCTTCGGGGTTCTCTCTATCAACTGTGAGGGTCCGAAGACTGCAGACCGGGCTGTTTACCGCTTAGTGAAAGCTGCTGCCGACGACCTCGGTGTCGATCCTGGCGTTCCCCAAACCGGCGTCTCAACGGATCAGAAACTCGAACGACTGTACGAACTCATGCGAGAGTATTACGATGGGGTCATCTTCATCCTCGATGAAATCGATATGCTCGAAGGGCCATATCAGGAAGCAGAGTACAATTCTCTCATCTACCAGCTTTCACGGGCTCGCAAACTCGCCGACTTTGATGGTCCCATCTCGCTCACGACGATCACAAACTACGCCAATTTCATGAAGGATCTTAACAGCCGCGCACAGAGTTCTTACAACCCTGACGATATCTTCTTCGACGATTACGATGCGAACCAACTCCGTAGCATTCTCCGCAACCGGCGGGACGCGTTCAAGCCAGACTCACTTACAGATGACGTTGTTCCGCTTGTTGCTGCGTTCGGATCCCAAACACACGGGGACGCGCGGAAAGCGATTGATCTCCTCAGATGGGCTGGCGAATTAGCCGAGCGGCGTGGGGCTGACACGGTTATGGAGACTGATGTCCGTGATGCTCAGGAGAAATACACCGAAAACCGAAAGCTCCGCCATATCAGCGGCATTTCGACTCAAAAGAAACTCTCTATCTACGCCGTGGCGTCGACGGCCAACTACGCAAGAGAACATCCTGAATGGATACCTGCTGGACCTGCGTTCAAGACGTACCAATTCATTGCTGATACGATAGATGCGGATCAGTACAGTCGTGAGACGTTCGTCAATCATGTCACTGAGCAGAGCACGTACGGTGTGTTAGACTTTGAGCGACGAGGTAAGGGTCGAGGTAGAGGAGTTCATATGTATTTCTCTCTCTCTGAAGACCCGGAAACAATCATGGAGACGATTCGTGAGGATTCCCGGTTCGAAGATCTAGCTCACGAAGAGGCGACTATCAGCGCGGTTGTCCGCGAACGGCTGAAGCAATTCCGGAGTAATAACTAATCTCGCCCGTCTTCTCCTCACACTTACTTCTCGAAAACGGGGGGTGTTCGTATCCTTGGTGGTGCGTTACAACTCGAAAATGGGGCGTGTCAGTCGCCGGAAAGTCGCTTACTACTCGAAAATGGGGGGAGGTGGTGACCTTAGAACTCCGACATTCTAATGTATGTGATGTGGTGCTTCCGTTCCCTCTCCCATTTACAACTCGAAAACGGGGGGTGTCCTTTTTTTCGAGTTCATTCGTCTGGATTGACTGGGCCTTTGTATTTGGAGGTCACCCTGTCACCTTCTCTCCATTGCCAGTAGTAGTAGCGGTTATCGTTGATTTCCTTGATAGTGATCGTGGCCTTCGACGGGACATCGTCCGGGAGGTCATCGGGTCGATCATCTCTCCTGTCGTCCTCCGATTCCTGTTCAAGCCGGCTCTCGCGAGCTTTGTGCTCTGCTAGCTCTTCGGCGTAGCGTGCGACGTGCTGGAGTTGGTCTGGGGAGTAGCTGTTGAGTGTGTTGACGATATCTGCCTGGAGTTCCGCCGGTGGAGTTGGGGGTTCGTACGACATCGATTGCTCTCGTGTTAACCAACAGAGTCTGCTGAATCATAATTTTGTTGGTTAAGACGATGGCTGGCTTCTATTACTCGCTAGATGTAACATTACTCGAAACTAATTTATATATAGATTTCGTATTATGTTATACTGTGCTCCGGCGTATCGAACTCGATGTCCTCGCCACGGTCGACCGCGGCGACACGATCTCCGAACTCGCAATGAAGCTCGACCACAGTGAGAGCTACCTCTCTCGTGCCGTCGGCGACCTGACTGAGAAGGGTCTCGTCTATACAGAACGAGATGGCCGCCGAAAACGGGTCGTCCCATCCGACGCTCGTGCCGTCGAAATCTACCAGGATCTTGTCCGCCAGCACTCCCACATTGAGTTCTCTGAACTGTTGACTGGAAAGGCCCTTGAGGTGCTCTATTATCTCGACCAGCCGCGAACCGTCGCCGAGATCGCCGACCTCAGCGATAACTACCGCAACACGGTCAACCGAGTCCTCAAGCGGTTTCGAGACCGTGGTCTCGTCGGAACCGCCGATGGCCACTGTCACCTTCTCCGCCGTGAACGGCGGAGCTTGTCGGTGGACTCCCGTTCTGGCCGACCCTACTGGTCGGCAGGCGAGTAGCCGCCATTCACGTTCAGCGTCCCCGACTTCAGGGCGAGGTGACGTGTCGCCCCTCCATGCGGGGACTTTTGCCCCGCACGGAGTAGCCGAAAGCCGATGTTCTTCGCTGCGTTGTAATCGGCATTGACCTCGTAGCCGCACTTCTGACAGCAGAATCGCGCTTGTGATTGGCGGTTCTCTTCAAGCGTCGTTCCGCATTTGGAACACCGCTGGGACGTGTACGCCGGGTCGACCTGCGTCGTCTCAATGCCTTTCGCGTCAGCCTTGTACGCCACGTAGTCGTACAGCCGTCGGAACGCCCACGCATGGAACTTCTTTGCGCCCGGCAGTCGCTCGCGGATGTCGGTCAGTTCCTCAAACGCGATTGTATCGCAGTTGTGCGCGACAGCTTCATCGACGATAGCTTTCGAGATCCGGTGCAGGTAGTCTTCGACCCACCGCGTCTCGCGGTCGCCAATCCGTTCGAGGGTTCGATGGGCCGACTCCGTGCCCACCCGTTGCAGGTCGCCACGCACCCGCTCGTACTCCCGGCGACGGTGATTCAGGTAGCCACCGCTCCAGAACATCCCGGTTGAGGTGACGGCCAGCTGTTCGATACCGAGGTCGACACCGAGGACTGTGCTGTGCTCGGTGTCACCTTCATCCGGTATCTCGGACTCCACCTCGGCCTTCGTGCCGATATGGAGAAAAAAGGTGTCCGTCGAATCGCGGTGCTGAAGCGTTGCACCAGTCACTTCGTAGTCGCCGTTGCGGAGGTACGTGGTCTGCGGGTTGCCGCCTTCAGGTGGCAGGACGTACTCGGCGTCGATCCGCCCGTCTACCGTCGAGAGTGAGACGTGGTCGTTGTGGAACGTCGCACTCCGTTTATCGTATCGGATCGACGGCGTCGTGAACTGCGGTTGTGACGCCTTCTTGCCGTTCTGCCAGCGGGCGACGACGCCTTTGATGGCTTCGGCGGCCCGGTTGCGTGCGGATTGAACGAGATTCGCTTGTAGGCGCGTCTGTTCGCGCACGTCGCCGTAGGTTCTGTCGTGGAGTTTGGATTTCGAGGTGGGCTTGTAGTCGTCCTGCCATGCGTCGTCGACGACGTAGTTGCAGGCCCACAGATACTCATCGATGGTTTCGTCGAGGAGAGCCGCATCGCTATCGGTCACGTCGAGTTTGACGACGACCGTGCGACGGATCTCCGCCATACTTCATATGTAGTGAGTTAGATTTATACAATTTTTGTTCGTGGTGGGGAGTATACCGACACCAAGCGGAGCGAAGCTCCCCACTATGTCGCATTCCTCCCCGCCGCAAGCGACGGGGTTTCCTGCTTGTAGAAAGATGAATTACATGGTCAACGGATCATCTCGATAGAAGAAGTTCGGTGTTCGAACCGTCTCATCGTACTCCTTGTCGAAGATGTGTACCGTTGAGGATGCGTTAGGGGGCAAAAGCCAAGACCTATCACCGGTCACCGAGCGGCCGGCCGCCGCTTCATCAGACTCAAATTGTTTGAACTGATCGGCTGCGGTGTGGTGATCAACGATCCGCACCCCTTCCGTGTCGAACGAATGCAAGACGGCCCGGTTGAGTACGGTCAGTGCTTGATCTTTCCATAACGACCTGTCTGTCGTCGTATCAAGACCCAACCGTGTAGCAACCTCCGGAAGCATATCGTACCGATCCGTATCCCCGAGATCTCGGCTTCCGATCTCCGTCCCCATATACCAGCCATTGAACGGCGCGGCAGGATAGCGAATGCCACCTATTTCCAAGATCATATCAGATACGATCGGGACTGCATACCACTGCAATCCAAGCTCAGCAAACCAGTCGTGATCAGGATGTGAAAGTGGAATCTCAAGCACAATCTCATCAGGCAGTTCAAACAGTTCAGGCTCTGTGTCCCCGATCTGAATCACGAGTGGTAGCACATCAAACGGCGTGCCCTCACCGCTCCAACCGCGGGACTGACAGTAGCTCGTTAGTGCCACTGAGTCAGGATCGCCAATAACACCAGAATCCGTCTCATAGCCAGCATAACGGATCAGTTGATGATTCCAGATTCGAACTCGTGGGTTTTCTTGAACCGCTGCCGGAAACACTGAGATTGTCGGCACGATGTTCCCATCGTTGGTTGCAGTGGTGATGTGGGAAACCAGTTCGTCATAGACTTCTTCGGCGGTGGTCGCTTCCCGACAGTCTCGTGCTCGTAGGCTGTCCCAAAAATGGCGGCCAATACATCGATTACTGTTTCGCCACGCCATTTTTGCACCGTGTTCAAGTTCCATGGACGTGTGCGTGTAGTGACCCGTTCTTCCGATTGTATGCCAGATTGCTTCAAGCCGTTCATCAACATCGTCTTCACGATCACATTCGGCGTAACACTGATCAAGAAAGTCAATTGCGGCTTCAAGCCGCTCTTGCTTGCCCCTCTTGGATTGCGAGGAATACATAACAAAGCGTTGGGCGTGGATTCGAATAGAGGTTATAGAAAGCAAGGTGAATATACCCGCCTTTCGGTGAGGAACGAGTGTTCCGACCGTTGCGGTCAGAACCGAGTGACGAACAGGCGGGTGATGAAACCGACGTGGTGGGGATCAACCAACTACTCATCGTATGACCAGAGTTTCCAACGGTAGCATTTATTTGACAGGCCGACCTATCATACGCTAGGAATCAGTCGGAACGGAGCGGATTCCGTCTCGTCCTTCGGAGGTGGCCTGTCCACCCGCGTAATGAGACAATATCCGAAACCGCAGCCGGTGAACACATATGCTAGAAGCGTATGCTCGTGCCGACTGCTCAAAGCGAGCCAGACGATACCCCCGACTCTGTTGACGCTTGCCGGCGTCCCGCTGGCAAAAACAACATCGGGACGCCAAACACGGTCGAGGATAGGGGTAACGGCCACTTGGCATGGCTAGCAGTCCACCACATCGACACTGTGGGACTACCCGTGCCCGAAAGGTGTGGTAGTCTGTCGATTGGACTGCAAACCTGAAACTCCCACCGCTCGGGATTCCTCCCGCCTTCAGGCGGAGGAGGATGTCAAGTGCTATCTCGCGGTGTCGGAAAGTGCGAAATAATGAAATCATTATCAGGAATTTCCTACGATACCTAACAGCAAAATTATATATTATATTCGGTAGTTTGAGTGAATAGTTATCATTACTGCAGGATTCCAATCAGAGCAAGAATCATATAAGATCTAGTGGACTCACACGATTGATCAGGCACTAGAAGCGTTTTATTTACTCGAACGACAACTACCAACTACAGAATGGCGACCTCAGAAAACGAACAAAATAGCATTATGACTGAGTACCGGGAGCGATTGGATGCACTAGATGCGACGCTGGCATCAGAGATGGGCCGGTGGAGCGTCCCGGCATTGCGGGTCGCCGTCGGAGTGGTGTTCATCTGGTTCGGTGCACTGAAAGTACTCGGCGTCTCGCCGGCTGGCGATCTCGTCGCTTCGACAGTTTATATCCTTCCAGCTGAGTTTTTTGTTCCGGTGCTCGGTGTCTGGGAGATAATCATCGGCGTTTGCTTGTTGTATCCGCCGCTTACGCGTGCCGGATTGCTGCTGCTGGCACTCCAGCTCCCGGGAACGTTTCTTCCGATGGTACTCCTTCCTGAAGTTGTCTATACTACGTTCCCTTACGGGTTGACAGTCGAGGGACAGTATATCGTAAAGAACCTCGTGATCATCGCCGGCGCGCTCGTTCTCGGGAGCACCGTCAGAGGCGGATCCGAATCTGCGTGAGTCGTATGGTCTAAGTACTGTTCCAAATGTTGCGTGCTTAGTTTTCCACCCTCCTTGGCGAGATTCTTCGCGTTGTTTGGGACGCGGAGGATGCCACATTGGGACTTCGTGAACCGTCTCAACGGAGACGATTGAACGGTACATCGAACGGAACAGAACACGCCTAAGTGCCGGCTTCACCCTCCGTGTCAAGCTCCGAGGGACTCGCCTTGTTTTCCCTGTATAATGTGTCTCACGGCGGATTTGATTTTGTCGGGGCGTTGGGCCTGTTGCGATGTGCCGTTCTCACCTTCGGTGTTGTACTCTTGCTGCTGGAAGTAGTGTTTGTCCTGTTTTAGTCTGTCCGACTTCGGTCGAGGCGGACAGCTTGGCTGCGTAGCAGTGGCGAGTATCTTTTCTAAGATCGGTCGTTGGTTATATCCTGACCCTATATTGCGTGAGCTGACCAGTTCGTTTTCTGAAAATCTTTTGTGTGAGATGCGCGCTGTCTATTCATCGCTCGGGGAATCATTCTATTTTGTAGCTGATAGGTAGCCGAGTGACCGATGCAGAGGACGTACCCTGCATGGTTCTAGAGAGGTACAGTATATTTAACAGATGGAACTGACATAGAAATTATAATTTTACGGTGATTCCCATAGAAATCATAAGATAAAAAATATGAGCTTGAATGGCATTGTTTAGCTCTGTTGTTGATCTTCGCTGATGTACTGGAACTGAACGTAAAGCACTTTTATAGCTCAACTGGTATTTTAATTGTATATGAACTTTTGAATGAAACAGCGTGCATCTAATTTGGTGGGATCAAAACGAAAATATAGAGATATGGGCAAGCCATTCGCACCTACGGACGGCATCAACGCAGTCGTCACAGAGTTCCTGCTCCATGGTCGTGTGTGTTCCGTCCCGATTGTGAACGCGCAGAGTTCGTCTAATCCCACTTCTCCGGGAGCACGCTTCACAGCCTGCAGGAGGATCGTCAGTTAATAACAGCTGTACCATGTCCATATTTATATTTCTTAGCGTAACTGTATGAGGATTCTGGCGGGCCCATCATGGCATTTATATCCGCTTCTCTGTCAGTGTTTGTTGGTTTCTCATGATAATATCGCCCGAATTAGGGAATGGATTCAATTGTTGCGCCCGAGCAGTCCCTTGGATTTCGACGACTGTGTGTCAAGTATCCGATGCAGTGAGTAGCAACGTATTCGCAACCAGCATATCGATGGCTCGTCTCAGCCGTTCGGATGCTGCTTGATCAGAAATATCGAACTCGTTAGCAATTTCTTGTGTTGAGATCTGCCGTGGGAGCGCGTAATAACCCATTTCGACGGCATACATAAGCGTCTCACGCTGCGGTGCTGTCAGTCCATACCACGGCCCGGCATCGGGTTTTGTTGGATTGTAGATGCGCCTGATATCGACTGGGATATCACTCTCGAAACAGTCCTTCTGAAATTCTGAGAGGGCGTCGTGGGTGCGGAATCGAATTTGAAAGACCCAGGTATCTTGTCCACCAGTCGCCTCCAGAATGTGCCCATCCACAGTCAGTACACTATTAAAAAACCCATCAGTATCCATTTTCCAATCTAACCCATACAGTGTTTCCGCATTGTGAGAGCTGACAACATAGAGATCAGAGACCGTTGGATGGTCTCGAACACGCGCCTCAAATTTTTCGCGGACATGATCGGTGGCATGAAAAAATGGGACTGACCGGCCACCAAGTGGTACCATCGTTTTGAGAGTTATTTTCCCCTCTCCCTCGGTGGCTAAAATTTGGCCAAGCTGGAACTCTGTTGCTGGGAGGGCCAGTTCAATGATAACAGGCACAGATATTCACAAACAGACAGGCGAATTAAAGCCTCGCTCTGTTGTTAGCCGGATCCGTGCACAAAGCATGGTTGACCATGCCTTTCGGTATACATATCCCCGTGGCCGATAATAATTATCTATGTTGTTAGCCAACAGAACTCCAGATGGGCGTTTTGATGTCCGCATTAGCTCTACCGAGTTCGGCCAGCTTGTCATCAAACAACGGTTTGAGGCGGCCGTATGAGTGATCCATTGCGGACAGATTCTTTCACCAGCAAAGCCGATTTTGAAACCGCGCTGGGAACATTACTTGATGCAGCCGAAAAGAATGATATTGATCCCAAGGGGAGTTGGGTTTTCAGTACCGACAGCAAGATTGGTCATAACTATGAGGTCATTGTGTATGAACTAGAGTAAGCACAGAGCAAAATCGGAGAACAACCGGTCAACAATCACTGTGAATCAATCTGTGAGTGTGATTATATCTAACAGATTTCGGTTACTGGCGGTGTGACGCTGGGGGGCACAGTTCAACAGTACTGCTGTTACAGTGGCACTGAGCGGCTGATTAACGCCACAACTTGTTTAATTATTTAGCTATGTGAAATCGAACTACGATCATTTCTCGTCTGTATAAGCGGCATTATGTATTAGGGTGAGAAGCTATACGCCAGTGAAAGAATCTTATTATTATGCAGGTTCTAAAGACGAAAATATCCTTTTCAGATGCCCGTCAGTCGATGAACCGATATGGTGAACTGCTGGCTTTTGTTTTCATGCCTATGATTGACTACGGGGTGAGGTAGATGGATGCAGACCCAAATAGTGAGGAGGCGGTCGAAGTCCTCCAACAACTTGGCCTCAAAGAGTACGAGGCCAAGTGTTTCGTTGGGTTGACGCGGCTTAATATGAGCACAGCAAAAAAACTCAGCAGTCTTACCGATGTCCCCCGTACCCGAATATACGACGCGATACGCATTCTTGAGGCACAGGGGTTAGTTGAGATCCAACACACGAGCCCACAACGCTTTCGCGCAGTTTCCTTAGAGGAGGCAACTGCCACCCTTCGTGATCAGTATGAGGGTCGTGTTGATCGGCTTCACAACGCGCTCAACACAGTCGAGACCGTCGAGGATGACGACAGCTCGTCGGTACAGGAAGTCTGGACGATGCGCGGCCGCGACCCGATCGAAAACCGGACGGAGCAACTCATCAACACAGCGACCGAAGAGATTGTCCTGGTCATCGGGGATGAAACGCTGTTGACCGCAGACCTGGTCGAGACGCTAACCGGGGTGGAAGACGACATCGAACTAACCGTGGGCGCACTAACACCGTCGCTGCAAGCAGAGATCCAAACAGCCGTACCGGCCGCCACGACGTTTGTCTCCGAGCTTGGATGGTTGCACGGTGAGCATGCAACGGCGGATGACACTGCGATCGGTCGCCTGCTGATGGTTGACCGTACCTCGATTCTGGTAAGCTCGATCATCCCGGATTCAAAAGCCGAACAAGCTGTTTTCGGTGAGGGGTTCGGAAACGGGCTTGTAGTCGTTGCTCGCCGGCTGATGTCTCAGGGGCTTGTCACCGAGAACACGTCGGAAACGTAGCTGTTGGGACGCTGACGGCACTGTTATTCGGTAATTTCCCGTGGTGGCTCCACCTCAGGAGGCGTCGTTGCGGCTCCGATCAGCGTCTGTCGATCACGGAGGTAATGGAGGCTGCTAGTGACAACGAAGACGCCACTGGCCAGCAGTGCGTACTCGAATCCGCCAACGGAGGAAAACGGTGTCACCCCTTGGACGGCGATAACTACCAACACAGAGATAACCGCACTCAGCAGCAAATAAAATTGGCTCCACGGGAGGTCATTCGGTGGAACAACATCGAGGTAGAGATCAAACTCCTGAATCTGATCGGTGATACTGATGGTTTTGCGATCTTTCGCATACACGATCACATCTAGTCGATCCATCGTCGGGAGATGCGTTTGGTGGAGAGCCGTATACACCCGCTTTCGTTGCTTCGGTGTCACTGCGTGCAGTTCAACGCCATTTTCCCATGCGGCGATCTGTGTAGAGAGTTCTCGGATGGTGACCGACTCACCGACCTGTGACAAGTAATGAAGTGTGAACCGCCGCCGGCGACTGCTTAATGTTTCGAAGACAGCTTCGGTTGATAGTCCTTGCTCGTCGGCTTGGAGTGATTTGGCAACCGCCCGCAGTTTGCTCATATGACCAGTCGAGAACTCTGTGAAGCATTAATACCACACAATTTCTATATTATTTGATTATTAATTAATCGAGTGAGAAAAATCGATTCCGCTCTCACTATCCTGATTCAGCGAGAGACTCCCGCCCTTCCCATGAGTGACGGGTGTTCCGACGCTCGGTCGGAACCGAGGAGCAAACAGGGCGTTAACGAGAGCATTGACCGCCATGACCCGTGAGTCTGCCGCTGAAACCGGCGGGCGATGACATCTCACGGGATGGGAGCGCCCGTGACAGCGCCACGACCCACCGAGAGACGAGGGAAGAACCCTCACAGATGACTCTCTCGACTTTCCACGGATCGGAACCCTCTGCCAGCAACAGCGAAACGTAGCTGGTATTCCCCATGCGTGGGAAGCCGCCCCGTGCACGGCGCGGAGGATGTCACTTTTATTCGAATGACTTCTTCAAGACGTTCAGGTCAACCATACCTAATTGTTCTAACCACTATCGTTTAGCGGAACTACATGACACAAAAACCGACTCCTAACCTTTTGCGGGCGATTCACCGCACCGAGTATACCGGTGAGAATAGGTGTCGCCCTTGTACCGTCATCAATCTTATTCTTGCGGGGGCAATAACCGCTGGGGCTGCGGCTGTCTGGCAGCCAGCTATCATTCCGGTTGCGTTGGTTTCGCTTGCGAGTATCTATTTTCGTGGGTACTTGGTACCTGGCACGCCTGCGTTGACCAAACGGTATCTCCCTGACCGGGTACTCGATCTGTTTGGAAAGTCGGCGGCCGACACCCCGATGCCACCGGCGGAACCGACGGATACGTTCGACATCGTCTCCTTTCTCACCCGAACATCGGTTGTGGTCGATGACGGTGACGATATTGGGCTCGCCCCGGAATTTGAGGTGGGGCTCAAGGTGGCCGCACTTGAGCTTGATTCCGATGCAGCACTCCTTGCTGGTTCGGCTGATCTGCTAGATGTTGCCCCGGAGCAGCTATCGTTTGTCGATGGCGGCCTGTCGTGGCGTGTCTCTGTTGACGACTCGATCCGTGGCCGCTGGGAGTCACGGGCGGCGTTTATCACCGATCTCGCGGCTCACCGGACACTTGCCGACTGGACCGATGACTGGGATGCGGTTCCGGGGTCGGCTCGGGGACGAACCCTCTCAGCGATCCGCGCCTGCTGTGACACCTGCCCCGTCTGTTGGGGCGAGATCAGGCTTGGAACCGAATCAGTGAGCTCCTGCTGTCGGGAGTATGAGGTGGTCGCTGCCGTCTGCCACGACTGTGATGCTCGCCTCTTCGAGACTGATGCCGCTGCTGTTGGTGACGCTTGAACGACACCAGATTGCGGGCTGTTATTTTGTCGCCGATATCAAAAGAAGCGTGCGAGGAGCCGTGTCACCTGGCCGCTGGTGCCCAGCCGCCCAGCGTATAGCTGGTAGATGGTGGAACCGGCAAACAACAAGAGAGAGGCTGTTGCGGGAATGAGCGGATCGACTGCAGAGAGTAGCGGAACTGCTGCTAACGAGCCGACTGTCACAACCAGTCCGACAACGCCGAGTGCGCGATAATACTCCCCCCATGTGACGCCGATACGTGTTGTCACATCCATATAGCGATTCAGCTGCCCCGCCTGCGAGCAGACACGCACCGTCTTCCGGTTTGGATCATACACCACCAGTCCGAGGCTGTCCAATTTCGGAAGGTGTGTCTGATGGAGCGCGTTGTAGACGCTTTCGCGGAGCGCGCGTGGCGCGGGGCGTTCTCCAGACTCTGCGGCTGCGATTCGTTCCGAAAGGTCACGCAACGACATACTCTCCGGCTGTTTCCACAGCTCTGTGAGCACCTCGCGCCGGCGCGCGTTACTGAGCACGCTGTACACTTCTACCTCGGGCAGCATGGCCTGATTGAACATTGCTCGTCGCAACGCGCGTGAGTAATATAGATATGAATTCACTGCTATTTGGGTACAGATAGCAGGGTGCGGGTACCAAACCGGTATGTCAACTGGATACTACTGGTACGGGAGCTGTACAAATCGGTATGACCAGTCCACCCGGTCGGTATGGTGGCTGGAGATGACCGGTATGTCCGCCCAACGAGGCGGTATGCGTTCCGTGCAAACTGGTATGGTCAGTCTGTTTGAATCCGAAATGGCATAATCATCCGTTCAAAACACCTCCGAGAGGGCCTCAAACCGTTGAATCAGCACATAGGTAATACCCCCTGTGATGTGGGGATAGTTGTCCCGAGCCGACCGGACGATCCTGTGATTGTTCAACGTGGTCTACCCGGGAAACAGACCCATGACAGAAGACAACAACCCCCAACTGTACAGCCTCTCACGCCGCAAAATGGTAGCCGGTCTCGGTGTTGTCGGCCTCGCGTCTGCGGGTGCCGGCGTCGGTACCTCAGCGTTTTTCAGCGATGAAGAGAGCTTCGAAAATAACACGCTCACCGCGGGGACGCTCGATATGAGTGTCACCGCCAACGTCGTCGCGGCCGACGACTACTGGACCGGGCAAGGAGCCCTTGACCTGAGCGAAACAGCTGACGGCGACGTGGTTTCCGGCATTCAGGTCGACGATGTCAAGCCCGGCGACTGGGCGGTTATCTGCTTCGATATCGAGGTCGGCGACAACCCCGGCTACGTGCAGGTGCGCACAGACGACTTCGCCGAGGCCGGCGGTGCCAACCCCGAGCCCGAGCAGGACGTCGAGGGTGACACCGACAACGATGCCGATCTCGGTGACTTCCTGCTGACGACCGTGTGGCAAGACTATGACGAGACCAGTGGCGACAAGACTGGACTCTCCACACTCGATCCCGTATTCAACAACGCCTCTGATGCGCTTGATATCGATTACGAACCACCAGTAGATGTTGATGGTGTCGTCGACGGTGACGCTCACTACACAACCGCACGCGAGGCAAACGCGGTGCTTGAGAACGGCTACCTAATCAAAGACGACAACGGCGACCTGCTGCCGATCAACGACGGGGCCGAGGGCGAGTACTCGTTTTGTCTCCTCCTTGAGATCCCGTTCCAGGTCGGCAACGTGATTCAGGGCGACTCGATCTCGTTTGATCTCGTCTTCGAGACCGAACAGGTTCGACACAACGAGGATCCGTTCAACAACACAGTCCCGGTGAACAACACAGCTCCGGTGAACAACTCAACTGGTGGTCAATAAGATCGTAGTAGAAGTACCGAATAGCGGATTCTTTTGGAGCCTTCCCCGCTGACGCTGACTGGCTCCCCGCTGTTCAGGCTCTGTTGTCCGATGGAAATTGTCCCGGACAGCCGATCGACTCCCATCCCGCGTTGGTATACCACGACGGTTCGATTCCGCCGGCGGGATTTCCCCCCACGGGGATGACATATAATGAATGAAAAACTCAGACTCTCCCGCCGCAAGGTGCTCGCGGGGATCGGTGTCGTTGGACTCGCGTCTGCGGGTGCTGGTGCCGGCACGAGCGCGTTCTTCAGCGATGAAGAGGAGTTCGTCGACAACTCGCTCGTCGCGGGTGAGCTTGACCTGCTGGTCGACTGGCAACAGACCTACGACTTCGGCGACGGCCAAACCTTCGTCAGTGCCCATCCCGATCACGACGGCGACGGCGAACAGTCGGTCGAAATCGACGGCGAAATCGCCAAGTACAGCGACTTCCCGGACGAGGAGGACGCCGACAGCAACGGCGCGAACATCCCAGTACTGGACTGCGACAACGTCCCTCCGCTGTCGGAGGCTGACTTCGGCGTCGATCCCGTCACCGACGAGGAGATGGACACCCTCGTGCAGTTCACCGACGTGAAGCCGGGCGACGCCGGCGAGATCACGTTCTCGCTGCACCTGTGTGACAACCCCGGCTACCTCTGGATGCAGGCTGACAACATCTCCGAAGACGGCGGCGTTCACACCGAGCCCGAGATGGCGGTCGATCCCGACAACCTCGGCGACCTCGGCGACGCCATCAACGCGCGGCTCTGGTACGACGAGGACTGTGACAACGTGTACGACTCCGCGGAGTCGGTCGACATTATGCTGACGCTCGACTTCTCGGGCTCGATGCTGTACGATGAGTACGGCGGCCTCGTCAGCAATGACGAGATTCAGCTCAATGGGAACACTTACAACGAGACGACAAAGATCGACCTCGTCGAACTCGGAGCCCGCCAGTTCATCGATTTCCTGCAGAACGCGGGCGCGGACGCCCAAGTGGGCGTGGCGTACCTCGACGGCGAAGGCAGCGACGACAATATCCCCCGGACTGGGATTCTCCAAGAACTGACGACCGACCTCTCGGTTGTCGACGGGGCACTCACAGGGCTTCGCCAGAAGCTTGCGAACGTTGTGACCGGTAGTGCCCCCTCGGATCCCTCCGACGGTGACGGCGATCCGGATCCGTTTTCCACGAATGGGATCGCGACTGGTACCTACCTCGGTGAGGGTGTCGACGATGCGCAGACTGAACTCGATGCTAACGGCCGCCCCGGCGCGGAAAAGCAGACCATCGTCCTTTCGGACGGCGAGTCGTTCAACGGCACCGGGAGCACCCAGTTCTCCTCGCCTGAGGACGCCGCGGCCAGCGCGCGTGCCGGCCCCGGTGGAGCGATCAGCCCCTCGCCTTCCTCCCCCGAAACCAGCGTCTACACGATCAACGTCGACGGCAGCGCCAGCACCTTAGCGGCGATGGCCGGCCCAGCCGGCGGATCGGGCGACGACCCGGCGTTCTTCAACGACATTGATGACCCGCTGGACATCCCGACGGTGTTCGGCAACCTCGCGGCGCAGGCCACCCAGGAGAAGGTGATCATGGAGGACACGCTTGCGAACGTCCTCGCCGAGTTAGCGGACGGCAACGGCATCCCGCTCGACGGCAACCGCGCGACGCTGTACGAGGAGTTGACTGATCCTGCTGACGACCCCGACCGCGAGGCGTTCCGCAACGCTGGCGTGATGCACTGTGTCGCGCTCTCGTGGGAGCTCCCCTTCGAGATCGGCAACGAGATCCAAGGCGACACCCTCGGCTTCGACTTAGGGTTCTACACCGAACAGGAACGGCACAACGATGGTGCCGGGCCACAAGTCGCTTGATCGATTCGTGCGACAGCCCACGACGGCGAACGGGGGTTCGACTCCTCCGGTGGGTTTTCTCCCGTCACCGAGGCAGGGAGCACGAAACAGGCACCGGCAACGGTCACACACGACCGCAGACAACGACGAAATACCGAAATAAACAGCAAATGACAGAACATAACGACCCCACACTGAACAGCCTCTCCCGACGCAGCATCCTCGGGGGTATCGGCGCAGTCGGTATCGCTTCCGCTGGTGCCGGGCTTGGCACGAGCGCGTTTTTCTCCGACGAGGAGGAATTCATGAACAATAGTCTCCAAGCTGGCACCCTCGATCTGAAGCTTGACTACAAAGCAACGTACCTCGGTGGCCCAGGCCGACTCGATGCGGTCGAGGCTATGGGCTACCCGAACGTCGAAGAGATCACCGACGACGGCGAGTCGACCGGCCGGTACCTCCTTGCACAAGCACCATCGCCAGCGGATATGCAGGAATGGGAAGATCTTGTCCAGGGCGAAGCATTCGACTTCTGCAGCCCTGCAGCCGACGAGTTCCTCGTCAACGGCGACGGGATCCCGATGTTCACCCTCTCGGACGTGAAGCCCGGCGACTCCGGGGAAGTCACGGTGAGCATCCACATCTGCGACAACCCCGGCTACCTTCGGATGATGGGCGACATCACCGAGAACGTCGAGAACGGCCAGACCGAACCCGAGATCGACGCCGAGGGCGAGGACACCGACGGCATCGGCGAACTCGCTGACGCGATCGAGGTCTGCGTCTGGTACGACGAGGACTGCGACAACGTCTTCGAGCCGACCGGCACGGGCCAACAGAACGAACTGGAAGTCGCACTCGTGAGTGACACGTCAGGATCCATCACGGAGAGCGAACTTGCCCAGCTCAAGACCGCAGGGAAGGACTTCGTCGACAACCTTTCGGTTCCCGACGAGGCGGCGGCGATATCGTTCGCGACCTCCGCGTCCCTAGACCAAGAGCTGACGACGAACTACCAGGCCGTCAAGGACGCTATCGACACCTACGACGACTCGGGGTCGACGAATATGTCGGCCGGCATCTCGACCGCGGAGACCGAACTGCTTACCGGGACGAACGCAACCGCCGGCGCGTCGAAGGTCATGATCCTGCTGTCGGACGGTTCGCCCAACAGCGCCAGCGCGGCCACGGCTGCGGCGAACAGTGCCAAGGGCCAGGGTATCCGCGTCTTTACCATTGCGCTCGGGTCTGGTGCCAACGAGGCATTCCTCGAGAGCATTGCCACCTCGCCCGACGACGCCTTCGTCGCTCCTGACGGTGCGGATCTGGACACCGTCTACGCGGAGATCGCCCAGATTGTCCTCGACGGCGAACAGAAGATCGCGGAGGGGACGATGGCCGAAGTGTTCGCCCAGCTCTCGGAGGGCGTGCTCCTCGACGGAAACCGCCAGGAGGAGGGCACCCAGCCGTACCCCGGTGCGACCACCCAGTGTATCGGCTTCGAATGGACGTTACCGTTCGATGTTGGTAATGAGGTCCAGACTGATTCAGTCGGCTTCGACTTTGGGTTCGAGGTCGAGCAGTCACGGCACAACGAGACGCCGTTCGGCGCTAACAACACGGCCTCGAACGGCACACCGGCCGGAAACTAACAGCACAGCACATCGCCCCGATGGGGTAGCCTGATTCGGTGAGCGTGGTAGTGGCCGCCTGCCGTCCGGTACGAACGCCGTACCTGGATGACATCGGCTCATACCTATCTCCGCTATTGACCTACACTCATCCGACCAACGGATCGGTACGTCCGATCCACCAACGACCCGGCGTATCCGGGACAACTGACAATGACATTAACACGCCGGAAACTGTTGACGGGTATCGGTGGCGGGACGCTCACAGTCGGTGGGATCGTCGCCGTCGGGAAAACGCCCTGGAACCCGCCGCAGTTCTCACAGTACACGTACGCCGCACCCGATGATGATACCGATGACCAACGCCTCAGAATCGCGTGGTATGAGCGATACAACGGCACGTTTGTCGAAAACCATGCCGACACCGACGACGACCTCGAAACAACCTTGGATCCCGATGGGGGCCCTGGGTACACAGAAGAAGCGACGTTCGTGACTGACGCTTCCGGCCCGGTTATTGCCGTGCAAAACGTCCTTCCGGGTGACACCGGGGTTGTCGTTGTCGGTCTCGAAGTGGTTGCAGATCCTGCCGAGCCGCTTGACGTGTGGCTCCGTGCAGAGGTGACAGACGATTCTGAGAATGGCATCAACGGCCCCGAACAGGTCGACGGTGATACGACACCGAACGACGGTGAACTTGACGAGCTTGCGACCGTTGAGATATGGCGCGACGGCTCCCCGTTTGGCAGCTGTAACGGTCAAAAGGAGTTTGATGAGAGTCTTGAATCACCACTTGTCGCGCCCGCCCCCGTCGCTGACGCCTTCTCGCCGACGACTGACGTTGGTGCTGATGCAGGGCTTCTCGCATTCGACTGTCTTGATCCGGGAAGCTTGCGGTGTGTCGCGCTTCGCTGGGCGGTACCGGCCACCACCGGCAACGAAGCCCAAGGGGACTCACTGGGATTCGATTTCTCCTTCGGTGGCGGTCCGTGTGGGGAAGACAGCCCGTTCACCGCTGGAGGGTCACAATGACCGTGACTCGACGCCGGATCCTGGCGGCGGTAGCCGCCACGGGTGGGGCCGGCGCGCTGATGGGAACCGGTACCGCTGCAATGCTCCGCGATACAGAGCGGTATGACGCCTTGATCACGGCCGGCACAGTCGACCTGCGGGCGGAGTATGAACTGCTGACCGGCCCGGGTGCTGGCGAGCCTGACGGACAGGGGATAATCGATGGCCCACGTGTGCGGCTGCCAATCGGGTCGCTCAGCCCAACTGCTGCCTCCGGGAGCATGCGTCTCACGTTCGCGTTGCCGCAACGTGGCGATGCGGTCAACAACCCGGCGGCGTTGTGGCTTGCGACAGACTGCCCGGTTCCACAATCGACTGCAGTAGCGGAGTCGATTCACGTTGTGGTGTCGTACGCTGACTGTCACTCCGGAAGCCGCCTCCAGCGAGTCACTGCTGGATCACTGCGTGAGGTTGCTGAGGATCTCCGCGGGGGATTCCGGGTCGACGGTGATCCGTCGACGGCAGGCGACGACTGCTTGGTCGACACTGTCTGTCTCCTCATCGAGTACGAACTCGACGGCTATATCGGAACTGAGACGGTTGCATTACCGCTGTGGTTTGCAGCCCTCCAGTGCCGAAACGCATCCCCGCAGAATCCCTTCGCTGAGGTGGACGCAGATCCATGTCCTGCCGCTGACCCATGTCCATGCTGCAACAAGCTTGGGAAACTTGAGTTTGAAAACGATACGCAGTCGGGACTACGCGAGAGTTTCGCTACCCCCGGCGTATACGCTTTCAACGATGGCGATCCAGACTACGGGGTGGAGATCTACGACACCGCAGACAAGGATGGCGGTAGCGAAACGGTCGGGATTGCGTTCCGGCTTGTGAGCTTTACCGGTGGAAACCCCCCGCCGATTTGCACGGTCAAAGTCAAAGGTGGTCGCGGATACGAGCAGTACGACCGCACCGATAGCCTCTCGACGGACACACTGTCTCTCCCCGGCAGCGACACCAACGGTATCGTGTACGCACCAGAGGGAACCGCGATTAGCCACGTCAGAGTCTGTGTCTGTACGGCCGATTCGAAGGCAGACTGCGAGGGGTGTACTGATCCCTCACATTCGACTACTGGCGACAGCGGTTGGAATGGGAACGGGAACGGGAACGGAAACGGGAACGGTAATGGTGCGCCCGGAGCCGCCCGAGGTGGCCGATGATCCCGCTCTCGCGGTCATCGTTGCCGAAAGCGCGGAGTCTTGTGGTGACGCTCGTGCTGATCGCGGCTGTCTCGCCGTTTGTCGTGTTTGCCCTCCCCGAGGTGGTTGGGGCCGACGAGAGCTACGTCGTCCTGTCAGGAAGTATGGAGCCAACACTTTCGCCCGGTGATGTGGTGATCGTCGATGCAACTGCCAGCGTGGGTGTCGGTGACATCATCACGTATGATACCGGCGACCAGGTGCCGACAACACACCGTGTGATCGACGAACGGGACGGTGGCTACCAGACCAAAGGTGATGCCAATGAGAACGTTGATTCGGGGCTCGTTGCCTTTGAATCCGTTATCGGACGCACCATCATCACGATCCCGTTTGTCGGATATGTGATCCTGTGGGCGAATTCGCCTGTCGGCTACGTCCTGCTTGTGGTGATTCCGCTGGTGCTACTCGGCGTGAGTGAGCTCCGCAAGTGGGCTCGCCAGGATCCCACCACTGCATCAGACACAGCACACCAGTCAGTATCGGCCGGCAATCCAACAGAGACCGCTGGCGACGAGAGCGATGGGGATCGTGAGTGGCAGACCACAGATGACGTGGAGAATGGGGTTGATACCGATCCTGCAACACAGTCTACCCCCACTAGTAGCCAAGCCACTGAGAGCTCGGACTTCGATAACCCGTCCTCATCCGACACCGGGCAACTCGCAATCGTGGATCTGAAACTCACACTACTTGCGATGACAGTCTTGCTCGTATATGCGGGCTGGAACATCTACCGTGAGGTCACTACCGCCGCCGCACCGACCCCACTCTCGGTCGGCGTTTTCACTGCGGGGCTTCTTGGGCTCCTGTTTACGGGGGCGATGACCATCTCGGCATGGCAAGCGAACAAATCCGACGAGCCACGTTTGCCACCGGCCCTCCCGCTGCCTGACGGTGGCGAGGGTGAGATGTCGGAGGGAAGCGATGAGTAAACTACCCGTCGTTCTCAGTGCCCTCTTTGTCTTCGTCGCGGCGATGACCGGAAGCGGATCAGCCGCATTCCTATCGGATAAAGAATCGGTTTCCATCGGTTTTAATGCCGATGTACCGGCCATTGAGATGGTTTCACAGGATCACACCCTGCATACCATAGAGACAAATGTTACTAGCAACGAGACAGCACGAAACGCCATCAACAACGAGACAGCACGAAACGCCACCAACAACGAGACAGCACAAAACCAAACGGAAAACGGTTCATTGGTACCGGATACTGATGAGAACCTATCACCGGTACCGGACGGTCTCCCGGAAAATAACGCATCTGAAGTGCCTTCAAATGGAAGTTTGGCTCCCGATGAGGAAGTTCCACAGTCGGAAGAACCAGAGGACTCGGCATCCGATCGATCAGAAAACTCGACTACAAAAGAACGTCTAGAGTCGCAACCAGCTAATTCACCAGCGGAAGACGACGCGTCTAATCCAACTTCAAATGGTGAATCCAACACTGGATCCAACGATGAGACTTCACAATCGGAAAAATCAGATCACTCACCACCGGCCGAATCAGAAGATTCGTCTCCTGATGAAGACTCAAAATCGAAATCAGACAATCCCCCTCCAAAGGACGACACATCTGATACAGCGTTAGATGAGCAACCTGCTCCCGGTGGGAAGGCACCGCAGTCTGAAGAATCAGAGGAGTCGTCTACAAAAAAAGAATCAGGATCCCAATCAGATCATCCACCCGCTGAAGACGATACGGATGGGCCAGATCCAAATGAGGACTCACATTCGCCTTCGGACAGTACGACTCCACAGTCCGAAGAGCCGAACGACTTAGAAGCCGACAGTTCAAAAGGATCGCCTACTGAGAGCGATTCAGACTCCCAACCGAACGAATCACCTGAGGAAGATGATACATCCGAATCGCCCTCAGGTACGAATCCGACTTCCGACGGTGGAGCACCACACTCTGGAACGTCGGAGGAATCAGCACCTCCCAAATCGGATGACACATCGACGGGAGGAGATTCACAATCTTCTACAATAGAGACCCCAGAGCAGGCGACGACACCAAGTAAGTCCCCACCCGCCTCCTCCGAATCTGATACACAACGGCATGATAGCTCACCAGCCAGTGGTACGGCAGATTCACACACCCAAACCTCCGGACAGCCAAAAGATTCCGACGGTGGATCAAACGGCGACTCCACTGGGAGTAGTGTGAAGTCCGTTGGGTCGTCTTCAGGGGTAGACTCTGGTAGCAACAAACCTGATTCGACTCAGAACTCAAATACCCGATCAAACCGGGGCGGTGGATCTAGCGACTCGTCAGACGAATCCACCGGTTCCGAATAATGTCTCCCTCAATATGGCCACCAAATCTCCTACTCCCTGGCATGAGACCACATGCGATTCGCCGGAACGTGCTTGTGATCCTTGTTTACGTAGTTCTGTTTATATTCTTTAGTGGTGTGATCAATCGGATTATCAAAATGGGTTGATAGATAGTATGCAGTACAAATTAGTATCACGCATGCTCCAAAACCAGTCACCACCTAACAATCATATTATATGAATATTCATCGGAATTTGGCTGTTGTTACTATTATGAAAAAAGTATCCAACTATATCAATGACACAACAACTATGACACAATGAGCCAAGCGAACCACGACCACCCAGATCTATCAAGTACGATCATAGCTACATGGGAGAGCACCGATGAGTAGCTCATCTACCGTGAGTACCACTCTCACAGACAAGCAACAACGTATTCTCTCGTACTTTCGCCGTGAAGTGGATGCTCAAATGTATTTCAAATCACGTGTTATCGGTCAGGATATTGGGCTATCAGCGAAAGAAGTTGGTACAAATATCGGAGCGATCCGTGATGGGGAGTTTGGACTCACTATCGAACGGTGGGGAAAATCTGGTAGTATCACGTGGAAAGTCACCGAGGATCCTGTTTCCATCGCTGATTGACATCTGCCAAGGCTTATTCCGAGAGGACTCTGCCTGATACTGCCGTAATTGCTCAGTCTGAGCCAGAAATATGTGTTATTCAATCATTGAGAGATTGCCAAGTGACGAATAAAGCTGTTTAGTTGCTCACTTATCTCAACCTACAAATGCCCTATCTGATGGTGGGTGTAGTGGAGTTTTACACCGTGGACAACGTCGATTTACAGTAGTATTATAATTCCAGCCGCATTTACGACATTTGGTTGTGTGTGAATTCATTACTAAAAATTAGTCTAATAGTATATAAATATATCTGTAAATAACGGACAATTGTTATAAATTTAGTACTCCTATTCATGACGGAATATACGCGCCTCGCATCTTGCATACCAGAACAAATATCATTCTTATCTGGTAGTATTTCGACCAGTCAGTCCAAAACCCTACAAAGCAGCTGGGCTGACCCAATTACCGAGCTATCGGCACGTCGTGAGTGATTCGATGACAGGCTACGGGTGGGAGAACCATTCTTTCGCCGTGTCGGTGTTACTGTGGTAATTCGCCGAAGTCAATAGTTAGGAGGTTTGTCACTGAGCCGACGCGGTGATCGACGGTCACTGCTCGCCATCGACGATAGAATAGAACTGCATAACGCCGTTACTCGTTGAGAACAGTCGCCTCTTCGGGTGGTGCCAGATCGAGTTCCTCGGCACCCTGCTCGATTTCTTCGGGAGTTACCCCTTCGGCCTCGGCGAGGATCTCCGTCAACTCGTCCATGCTGATAATCTCTTCCGAGGAGTCTTCGCGGGACTGTTCCTTACTCATACCTGTATTCACGTGTTTCGTACTCATAAGCGTGTGTGGTGACTTTCCTCCATCGGGCCACTTTGGCGGGTTCGCTGCTGATCGATCTCCCTCGAATACATCGATGAAGTACTGAGTATTCTCTTCGAGATAGTCAGTACAGCCTCGGATCACGATGCCTCTGATTGACGGCAGCGCGTTGTCGGAGATCTCGACGTGGACAGTACTCTTGTGTCGCCGAGCGATATCGACATGCAACCCTTCTTGATAGATGTCGTGACCGAGTGCCGCTGTCTCGTTGTGATCCATGCGCGCTATTGCATCCCACTGGAGCGGGTCAGTACTCACTTGGTAGTGCAGGAGGACAAGGAATCGTGGTATGTGAGTATCTTCTCGGTCGAAGCCGACCGTAATGTGACAATCAGACCGACCACTCCCGACTCGTTTGGTTACGTCATATCCGGCCGGGAGCGAGGGAATTGACATGGGAATACGTAGCTCCACCCGCTACTTAGATTCTCTTTGTCCGTCGCCGTGGTCGTCGGGCAGCATCGCCACATCCATATCAACAAGCTCGCCTACTCGCAGTCCAGCGTCGGCCAATAACGCGACGATTCTTTCGTTGCGGTGTTGGTGGTAGTCAGCTTCAACCGAGTAACACGCTGCCCGGCGTGATTCGATCTGTTCTGGTTTCAGCCACACATTCGCATGAACTTTGGAATCTATATTCTTCGGCCTTGTTGGATCGTTTGTTTATAAATGATCGACAGGTTGTGGATCCTTAACTTAGGATTCTACAAGACGAGTCCAAAGTTGAGATATCTACCGCCTCAATACAGTAAATAATCGGGGCTACTCTCAGCTGAGCGAGACCACGATCAGAGTAGTGACATTGGTACTGATTGGCATGCAAGACAGCGCGTATCTCTCATTCAACTTTCTGCGAGATTACGACGTGTTCGCCCCCGCTTCGAGTGGGCGAACACGAGCCCATCAGCCACCAGACCTCTTCTGTGGCTTCCTCCACTGACACACCATGTCGCTCCGTAAATAAGCACATCAGACGGCATGTAAGAGACGACCCAACGCCCTACAGCAACAATTAGCTGTCGGGCAGCGTGACGTAGAAAGTGGCTCCCTCGCCGGGTGTCGACTCGACGCTGATCTCGCCGTCGTGGCGGGCGACGATCCGCTCACAGATCGCCAACCCGATCCCCGTGCCATCGCTGTCGCCGCCCTTATCAAAGAGGCCGAAGATCTCATCCTGCTGGTCGGCTGGAATTCCGGGACCGTCGTCGCTGACAGCGAACTGAACCCCTTCGGGAACCGACGTGCTGGTCACGTTGACCGTCGTCTCCTCGCCGCCGTGTTCGATCGCATTTTTAATCAGATTCTCAAACAGTTGCACCAACTGATCCTCATCGGCCTCGATCGTCGGGAGGCTGTCAACGTGGAGTTCCGAGTCCGTCTCCGCAAGTTTGAGTTCGAGATCCGCCTCGACAGCTGAAAGGACAGTGTTGACATCGGTCTCTGTGTGTTCGCTGCCTTCGGTTTCAACCCGGGAGTAGAGGAGAAGTCCATCGATCATCCCACGCATTCGCTCGGCCCCGTCGACGGCGAAATCGATATACTGCCTGGTTTCGTCATTAAGATGCTCTTCGAGTTCCTCCTCCAGCAGACAGACGTAACTCGATACCATCCGCAGTGGCTCTTGGAGATCATGGGAGAGAATGTACGCAAACTCCTGTAACCGCTCGTTTGAGCGTTTGAGCTCCTCCTCGAACTCCTTTCGCTCGGTGATGTCCTGTTGCGTTCCGGCTACGGCCACGAGTTCGTCGCCGTCGTACCGCGGGGTGCCTCGGGTTCGAACCCACCGCATCGCGCCGTCGTCTCGCACGATACGCACCTCAAGATCGAACGGCGTTCCGTCGGTTGTGAGCTCCGCAAAGGCCGAGCGGAGTGACTCCCTGTCATCTGGGTGAAACTGTTCGATCGCCGCCGCCACGGTCGGATCATACGTCTCTGGCTTTCCGTGGATATGATAGACCTCATCGGTCCACTGGAGCGTCTCCGAGCGCAGGTCATACTCCCAGCCACCGATGTTGGCCACCTGTTGGGTCTGTTCGAGGAATTCGCTTGTCCGTTCGAGTTCCAGTTGTTGCTGTTTGTCCTCGGTGATGTCCTGTTGGAACCCGACGAAGTTCGTCAGCTCTCCTTCGTCGTCGGTCACAGGTGCGATCGAGACTTGGTTCCAGAACTCCTCGCCGTCCTGTCGGTAGTTCCGAAGCTCGACGGTCACCGCCTCGGCGTTGTCGATGGCCTGTCGCATCTCGGCGATCGGTTCCTCACGGGTCGCGTCACCCTGGAGAAACCGACAGTTCCGGCCGAGTGAGTCGTCTTCACTGTATCCCGTCATCGACTCGTAGTGGTCGTTGACGTAGATCATCGGGTTGTCGCTTTGCTCCGGATCGGTAATCGTAATGCCGATCGGTGCCGCCTCGATCGCGCGATCCTTCCGTCGTAGCTCCCGCTCGCGGTCGGCCCGTTGAAGCTCAGTACTCGCCCACTCACTGAGCAGTTCGATGAACGTTTCTTGGAGTTCAGTAAACGGTGTGTCTGTGGGGTCGCGGTCGGCAAAACAAATCGTCCCGACCGTTTCGCCATCGACAACGAGCTTCGAGCCCGCATAACAGCCCAGCCCAAACCGATCGTAGGCGGGATCGTTCTCCCAGCCGTCCTCGGCAGCATTGACGACCGTCATCGGCTGTTCGCGGTCGGGCTCGACGGTATACCGGCAGTAGGATTCCGCAAACGGCGCGGTCGCACCGTCTTGGAGTTGGTCGTTGGGGCCAACGCCGATCGTGATCCGTTGGGTGTCGCCGTCGATACTGGTCACAAATCCCTGCTCGACACCCATGACCGTGCGACCGAACTCTAGCAGCGACGCCATCCGTTCGTCAAACGGTGCCGATTGCGAGGCAAGCTCGTGAAATCGCCGTAGCACCGACTCCTGCGTTTTGAGCCGGTCGATCCGATTCTGCTCAGAGGTGATGTCCTGTAGCTCGGACAACACGTACTGCTCGCCATCGAGGGTAGTGGTCGAAAGCCGAACACGGATCTCTGACACCTGACCGCTCGGGGTTTCAATCGCCCATTCAAACTGTCGGGGCTGCCCGTCAGTTGTCGCCTGAATCTGTTGGTGGAACGCATCCGGCCTCGCCGTCGCACCGGCGGCCGCGTATGTCTCCATCGTGGTACCGCGCAGCTCCGCGGCCGAATGCCCGGTCAGGACTTCGACCCGATCGTTGACGCTTTGAATAACGCCCGTGTCGGGATCGTGTACCGATATTCCAACCCCCAGATCGTCGCAGAGCGACGGAATAAGCTGAGCCATTGACACTGAGTTACGCCGACCACGAGGATAAACTGTGGGGCCGCGGTCGGCCAGGGGTGCTGGCGCGTGAGATCAGTCAGATTGATCGTCGACCCGCCCGCTGACCACCAGCACGGTCGCGTCATCGTGGGGTTTGCTGTGCTGATCAAGCAGCCGTCGGGCTGTGACCGTCGCCGACTCATCTGCCATCGATCGGGCCGGTGGCAGCTCCCAGTGGGAGTCGACGCCGTCAGAAAACAACACCAGCCGATCGCCCGGCCGCCACTCGCTGTGTGTAACCTTCGGATCGGGGCCGTTGCTCCCGACGACGCCACGGCGTGGGACAACGGTGAGATCGGTGTCGTCGGTGAGTTTGTAGTTGATGTTGCCAACCGTGGCAAACGTCACACTCTCGGCGTCCCAGTCAAAGCGAGCCAGTGCCATGACGACGCCACGGGTGCCGCGACAGGCGCGTTCGGTGCCGTCAAATATCGCTTCCATCCGGCTGTCGTAATGAGTTTCGACGTACTCCGTCGCTGCCATGGAAGCCTCGTGGGCGTCGGCCCCGTGGCCGAGTCCATCAATCACCCCGACGAGGGCCTGCTCGTCCCACCGTTTGATGACGAAGCTGTCACCGTTGACGGTCTCGTTGGCTGCGGGCCGTGACGCGGCACCAAACGAAAGCGGACAGGGGCTCGTCGCCGACGCTGGCTTTCGCTTCCACCGATCGGCGACGACCTTGGTTCCGAAATCCGGCTCGCCGGGGGCCGTGACGGTCAGCCGGTGCATGAGTCGGTTGACAGCCCCTAAGCCGCCGCCCAGACTCCCGGCTGTTGACGCGCCATCCTCGAAGGCCGCATCCACGTTGGCGATCCCGGGGCCGACATCGAAAGACTCGATCCGAACCCCCTTACGGTCGCCGTCGGTGAGATGGCTGAGTGCGATCTCACCGCTGTCGGCGTGTTTAAGAACATTCGAGGCAAGTTCGACGGCGACGATGCCGATCTCGGCGGTCGCCGACTCCTCGAACCCGAGATCCGCAGCCATCGATTCGGCGGCCTGTTTGACGATAATATCGTCGCCGTCCTGCTGGATATCGTATCGCTCCGTCTGTTCGCGTGTCGGCTCGGACATTATCGCCACTTCCGAACCGTGATCGTCGTCCCGTCATCAGGGTTTGAGACGATCTCGAAGGCATCCATGAGCTTTTGTGTGCCCTGAATGCCGCGTCCCATCCCGCCTGACGTCGAGTGTTCGGCTCGCAGTACCCCCTCGATGTCGTCAATCCCGGGGCCGTCATCGTCAAAAACGAGTTCGAGCCCGCTGTCCCGGTCAGCCTCGATCTCACGCCACTCCATGATGCCGTCCTCGGCGTAGAGATGCATGTTGCGCGTGAGTTCTGAGACGCCGGTGACGATCCGGGTCACATCGGTTGTCGAAAACCCGATCTCCTCGGCAATCCCCCTGGCCTCCTGTCTGGCCCGCAGAATATCGTCTTCCGACCGCACGCGGATCGTTCCCGAGCGGAGCACCGTCGCTTCGGCGTCGATAGCGGCGGCATCCGCCCGCTCACTCATTGCCTGCCTCCGGGCGACGACGCGGAGCTGAATCGGTCGGTAACGCCGTCGTCTGGCTCACTCGTGTTGTCGTCGGTCGCCTCGACGCTGATGCCCAGCATCGACAGCGCGTGGTCGGTGCTGCGAGCGGTCTCGACAGACTCCAGCCCGAAGCCGAGTTCGGCCGCGGTGATCGCCACACTCGGGCGCATGCCGACGACGATGGCCGCACCGCCCATCAGTTCGACCATGCTGGCGGTCTCGGAGATCACCCGAGCGAAAAACGAATCCAGCGTTGTCACAGCCGAGATGTCGAGGACGACACCACGGGGGTCGGCCGTCTCCATCCGATCCAACACATCCTGTTGGAGCTCATCGACGGCCTGATCGGTTGGGCGACCGGGGAACGTCGCTATCAACACATCGAAGACCTCGGTTACGGCGGCACTGTCGGTCGCGGTCATTCGAACTCGACCCCCTGCCAGGCGAGGGCGACCCGGAGGCCTTCCATCAGCGACGACTGGGTTTCGACATCGTCGAGCCGGACGCCGAGTTGGACGAGCGTCTGGGCGATCTCCGGGCTGATCCCCGTGATCACGACGTTCGCGCCGAGGAGATTGACAGCGTTGATCGTATCAATAAGGTGTTGGGCGGTCGCGGTATCGAGGGCGGCGACCTCGGTGATGTCGATCAACGCGATGGCGGCCTCCGTCGAGACGATCTGATCAAGCAGATCCTCGGTCAGCAGCTCGGCTTTTTGGGTATCCAGCGAACCGACGACCGTCGTGAGGATCACCCCATCCCAGATCTCGACGACCGGCATGGAGAGTTCCTGGATCTCTTGGGCCATATCCTGCAGCCGGCGTTCCTGCTCCAGCCGGTCGGTGATATCCCGCCCGATACCGACGATAGCCTCCAACTCATCGTCGGGTTCCAGCGGCGACATCGACAGCTCGTAGGCGATCTCGTGGCCGCCCTTCGTTTCGAGATTCGCCTGCACAGCCGTCCGGATCCTGCGATCAATGACGGTGTCGACAGCGTCCTCGATGGCGTCCTGATCCCCGCCGGAAAACAGCTCGGTTGGCTCCATCGAGTCCAGCTCCTCGCCGGCATACCCTGAGACCGCTGGCAGCTGTTCGTTCCACTCCACAAAATCGCCCTCCGGGGTGAAAATATAGAAGATATCTTCCAGCTCGTCGAGGCCCGTCGCAATGAGGTCGTCGTCCATACGGTCATATTAGCAGCAGTACCATTAGTGGTTGGGGCTCTGCCTGTCAGTTGTGGTCGCCGTCGATAATGTTGCAGGCCGCGGCGGCCCAACACATACTTCTAAACCAGTCGGTCGCGTAGCATGCACAATGCAACGGACATGTCGAGCGACGCGCACCCAGGGTGGTATGGCGTGAATATTGATAAACCAGTCGAGATTCTGTTGGCCGAGGATAACCCCGGAGATGTCGTGTTGACACGCAAGGCACTCGAACAGGGGAAGCTCGCCAACAACCTGCATGTGACGACAGACGGCGTCGACGCGTTGGAATTTCTGCGTCAAGACGGCGAGTACGAGGATGCCCCCCGACCGGATCTGATTCTGTTGGATCTCAATATGCCCCGGAAGGACGGCCAGGAGGTGCTCGAAGAGCTCCGCGCTGACGACGAGCTGCGGCGGATTCCAGTTGTCGTGCTGACAAGCTCGGAATCCGAGGAGGATATCGTCAGATCCTACGAGCTCAATGCCAACGCGTATCTGACCAAACCCGTCGATTTCGACGGCTTTGTCGAGATCGTCAACCGGCTTGAGAACTTCTGGTTCCAGGTCGTGAAGTTCCCGGAGAAATAAGATGTCGATCGGCGTCAGCGATACACTTCGGATTCTCCTCATCGAGGACAACCCGGGGGATGCGACGCTGTTCGAACACCACCTGACCACTGATGGCGGTGACACCTTCCCACCGGCGACGGTGACACATGTCGAATCACTCGACGCCGGGATCGAGACACTCACATCCGCTGACTTTGAGCTGGTCTTGCTCGATTTAGGGCTTCCAGGAAGTACGGGGCTGGATACCTTAGAGCGGTATCTCGAAGCCGTCGACGACGCCGACACGCTGTCGCCGTTGCCGGTGATCGTACTCACCGGATTGAAGGATGACGCGACCGCCGTGGAAGCGATCGAACGTGGAGCCCAAGACTATCTCGTTAAGGACGATGTCGACGGGGATGTGCTCCATCGGACGATCCGGTATGCGCTGGAACGCCACCGCCAAGAGCAGAAGCTCCGCAGGCAGAACGAACGCCTCGAACGGTTTGCACACGTCGTCAGCCACGACCTGCGGAACCCTCTCGGCGTCGCCCAGGGCCGGGTCGAGCTGATCGACGACGAGGAACACGCACCGATCGTCGCCAAGAACCTCGATCGGATGGAGGCGATCATCGACGACGTGCTTACGCTTGCTCGGGAGGGTCAGGCCGTCGAAGAGACTGAACCGGTCGACCTTGAGGTTCTGGCTACCAACTGCTGGGCAAACGTCGAAACCGCCGGCGCGGAGTTATCGGTTGACGATGGGTTGGTTGTCCATGCCGATGAAGGCCGCCTCCAGCAGCTCTTGGAAAATCTGTTGCGCAACAGCATCGAACACGTCGGCGACGACGTGGCGATCACCATCGGCGCGCTTTCGGATGGGTTCTATGTCGCCGACGACGGCCCGGGAATCGATCCTGACAACCGCGAGGAGATCTTCGAAGCCGGCTACACGACCAATCCTGACGGCACCGGGTTCGGGCTCAATATCGTCGAAGAGATCGCGACCGCCCACGGCTGGGATGTCGCCATCACCGACAGCGAGCGTGGCGGCGCGCGCTTCGAGTTTACCGGTGTTCGGCGTGAGGCGTGAAGAAGGTATTCGTGAGGCGTGTCCCGAAGTAGTGGAACAGCACTCTTGGAGTTTCTATCAGGGGTGCAGTCAAGATACAACGCGCATGGTCAGCATGCGTGCCGGACAGATTGTGTTCGCGGGGCTGGTATCGCCACTCCTGATACTGTTTACTGTAGACGGTTACCGCCTCGACCACCCACCGGGCGGCGGTCGAACGGTAACTTCCTACAGCAAACCGTATGAGAGATCATCCTGCTGGTCACACTCAACAATATCAAAACGCCCGCCATGACGCGATGATCAGACCGCATGTGCAGTACAGACAGTCTGCTAGTCTGACGGAGAGACAAATCTGCACCCGGAATACACTCTCACTCGGGAATGTTTGGAAGCGTTACTGACACACTGTTGCCATCGTCGTATTCAAACTCGATCCGCCCACGAAGCTTCTGGAGACACCAGTAGACGATCCACAACCCAATCCCTTGCCCGTGTTGCAGCGGCGTTTCATCGCCTGCAAGCAGTGTCTTGGTCTCTTGCTCCGGGATTGGGTCATTACTATCACGGATCTCGAAAACAGCATCGCCGTCGGACTCTGGTGGTTTTGAGACGCGAATCTCCGCTGTTGGCTCATCTGCGTTTGCATGAGCAATCGCGTTCTCGACAAGTTCGGTAAGGACAACCGAGAGTAACACTGGATCTGTGTGTAACTCCATCTCCGGTGGCGTGACTGACGATGTAATCTGCGCGTTGTCATGGGTTTCGGTGCAGGTTTCCGTCACGTCCTCCACGGCTGCAGCAACGGCAAAACTCGTCGGTTGTCGATCCCGGTCTTGAACGCTCTCAAACCTCTGGACGTTGTCGCCAATCGAAAGTAGCCGATCACTCGCACCTTCGATATTCTTCGCATAGGCCGCAAGCGTGGGATCGTCAACTTCGGCTGCAAGGTGTTCCGCGAAACCACTGATAACCGTCGTTTCGTTCCGGAGATTGTGTCGCATCACACGGTTCAGGACTGCCAATTGCTGTTCACGTTGCCGATCTGCAGTCACATCATACAACACGAGCATACTCCCAACGGGAGCGTCGCTTGGATCAGTTAGTTCCGTATACGACACGGCAAATGTTCCACCCTGGTCTGATCCAACGGTGAGTTCTCCGGTATCACGAAGCGTCTCTAATCCGACGCCAAGGACTGAATCGAGTGCAAGCGGGAGCCTGTTTGCGGTCGTACTCGGAAACACGTCCGCCGCGCGGTCGTTGACGCGGACGATCTGCTGTTCGACATCGAGGATGAAGACCGGATCGGACAGGGAGTCCAGGCCCGTCCGTTCGGCCATTCGTTGTGTCGCCGGGTTCGTCTCGAACATGTGCGTCCCGACGAACGCGTAGGCATCGAGGGCAACGTGAATCACCATCAGTGGAGCCGTGAGATGCAGCTGTGGGAGTGGCCCGAGAGCAAACAACCAGATGAGAACCCCGACCGAGGGCGGTGCGGTACTCAGGATGACCGCTGTGGCCTCGCGTCGATACAGCGGCCCATAGCTCAGTATCGCTCCAATCAACAGCAGCGAACCGACAGCCGCCGTGCCAATCGAAAACAGCATGGCGAAGACGCCCCATGGTTGAATCGTGTAGGTGACCGTTGCCAGCCCGAAGACTGGCTCGAACTGGAAGCCTGTCCAGACGAGGTGATGGAGCGGATTTGTCGCAGCGAGTCCGGCCGTCACGAGTGGAACGCCACCAACAATCCCAAATAGCGGCGTGCGGATGAGGCCGCCGCGACCGGTATAATCGAGACCGAAGGCGAGAAAGAACGGCCCCATGAACCCCACACAGATGATGGTGATCGCTTCGAGGACGACTCGGAGCGTTGGCTCGAAGACGAGCAACCCACCGCCGTAGGCGAGACAGAACACGGCAACCGATGTGATATTCCCCATGAACCAGTCCGCGCCTGATTTGTCCCGTTGCTGATACAGGTACTGCAACAAATATAGCGCGCCGAAACAAGCCGCAAAGGAGGCAACGATGATCGCCGTTCCAACTTGTCCCAGCATTAGTCTAACACAGAGAGTATCAGGGCCCAACTATAAGATTGGGATAGTTGGGTTACAAACGAGAGTTACACAACGAAGCCTGCAAATTGATTATTTTATTAATAGGATTGTGTAGGAAGTTGGTCTGAAGGAGCAATGGGCCCCTATAGATCCTCACGAGCTAGTTCGTCTGCCTCGGTCAGTTCCGTTTCATCGAGCGTTTCGAGTCGTTCGCGGAGCTCTCGATACGCCTTACTCGTGGCTAATTCAGCCTCTGTCTTTGTTTGTTCTAATAGAGCGAGTGTCTCAGCGGTTGTATAGCGATCCTGAACAGGTGTATCATACGCTCTCCGAGCCAGTAACCGCTCGACCGTGGCTATAACGGTGGTTTCATCGAGCGGCTTCATGACGAAGGTATCGAAATCGAGATCAAGGATATCAAAATCGGGATTGGTGGCTGTAACGAGCCCGACCTGATGCTCCGTTTCGCAGTCTCTTATTGCCGTTAGAACGTCATCGCCGGAGATGCCGGGCATGCGACGATCAAGCAACACCACATCGACAGTGTTGTCCAACGCATCCAGTCCGTCATCGCCGGACGTAGCCGTCCGAACCTCGTAGGAATCGGTCAGCCACAACTCGATTATTTGAACGACATCGATCTCATCATCGATGACAAGCACCACCGGCTTATCAGTGGACTCACTCATGGTTTCTCTGCTGCTGGAAGCATGATACGAACGAGACTCCCGCCCTCTGGCGGTGTTTCGAATGACAATTCACCACCGTATCGCGTTACCACCCAGTTGACAACCCAGAGCCCGACCCCGCTGCCGTGGTTGAGATCCGTTTCTTCGCCCGCTGTGAGCACATCAAGTTCCTCTGGTGGGATGCCCGGTCCGTTGTCTTCTATCTCGATAGCAACCCAGCCTACCCGGTCGTCAGCGTCCGTGATACGAACCGACAGCTGTGGATTAGTTGCATCGTTGTGTTCGACGGCGTTCGTGAGCAGATGATAGAATCCGCGTCGCAGTGGCGTATCGGCAAGGACGAATCGCTCGTCTGGCAAGTCGATCGTAATCTCCCCATCGAACGAGTTCTCGACAGCGTCGAGTTCCCCCTGTAGCATCGAGACTGCGTCTACGGGCTTGCGGACGATGTCTTGGTTGATCACCTCTCGGGCATCACTGGCAGCCTCAACCGTTCCCAGCAGCTTACTCGCGTTTTTTTCGATGATTTCGGCGTGGGTGGCAGCCTGTCCGGTGAGTTCCTCAAGCAGAATATTGGTTCGGCCGAGAACGACGGTCAGGTCGTTCCGGAGGTTATGCCGCAACACCCGGTGCAACACTTGAGACTGTTGGCGGCGTTCACGTTGTCCGGTGATCTCTTGGACGAGCATGAGGTGGTGTCTGCTGCCATCAATCTCGACGGCCGTGGTGGTACTCTCAACGACGACAGTGGAACCATCGGCACGGATATGTTTGGTCTCTTCGGTGCGAGTTTCGTTCACCGCAAAGGAGTTCCAGTAGGTATCGAACGCCTCGGCTGACCGCTCACTCACCGTCTCCCAGATCGACGCGTCCAGTAGCGTCTCGCGGGTTCGACCGACTACCTGTGCGTAATGGTCATTGAGGTATTCGAACCGTCCGGTTTCGTCGTACATCGTCAGTCCGATCCCGGCCTCGGTAATGGCCTTCTGGAACACTCGTAACTCGGCTTCCCGTTGCCGTCGTTCGGAGATGTCTCGAACGGCCCCGACGGCCCCTCTGAATCCTTCGTCGTATGGCAACAACGAGACATCGATTTCGACGGGTATGTTAGCACCTGTTGTGCTACGCAAATGTCCTTCGTACGAAGAGACGGAACGCTGGGCTGTTTCCCTGATATGGAGTTCCACGTCCCTCCGTTCTCTCTCGGTGTCTTCAGTGAGAATCGTCGAGATATGCTCACCCTCAAGCTTAGCGGGTGTCTTGCCAACGGCGGTGGCCAGTGGTTCACTCACCAGCTCGATGTAGCCCTCGCTGTTGACGGCATACCGTTTTTCCTGCACAGTTTCGAACAGCGTCTCGTACTGTTCGAGTTCTTGGCGACGATCCATCCGCGAGAACGCGCTGGTTGCGTTGACCGTCAATAATTGTGCGCGCTCAATATCTACCTCGTCGAAGACGTGTGGGTCGTAGCCCCCCACTCCGAGCACCCCATACTCGCCGAGGGGGATGAACAGGAGTGACTCGACGGGGTCGAAGGCCGCAGCTGAGTGGCCGTAGTACGCACTCACGTCGTCAATAATAATTGGCTCACCGGTGTCATATGCCTCCAGTAAGGCACCGCCGTCTGTGGGTGGTAATGGCCCATCAAAGACAGCCTCGATGCGGTCAGACCACGAGGTCGGCGTGAGTGTCTCGGGGCTGAACTCATCGGCTCGATAGACGACCGTGAGTTCGTGGTCGAGGATATCGACGGCTGCATCGGCAACGATGTCGGCGATTTCAGCTCCTGTATTGGCGTTCATCAACTCCTGTGTTGTCGACAGGAGTTGCCGACGGATCTCACGGTTACGGTAGGCTTCAGTGATATCGGACTGACTGCCCAGATACCGCAACAGCGTCCCATCCTCGTCGTAGATCGGTGTGATATCGAGTTGGTTCCAGAACGTCGATCCATCCTGCCGGTAGTTCTTGATTTCGGTCGTATATGACTTCTCGGCCTCGATATGTTCGCGCAGCGCGGCGACAGTCTCGGGGTCTGTTTCTGGGCCCTGTAGAAACCGACAGTTCTGACCGAGTATCTCGTCGGCCTCGTAGCCGGTGGTTTCCTCGAAGGCATCGTTGACGAACACCAGCGGATTGTCAGCCCGCCCCGGATCGGACAGCGTCAGCGGCAGCGATGCCTCCTTCATTGCCCGCTCGAGAATATAGCGTTCCTGCTCGCGCTGTTTTCGCTCGGTGATATCGGTGAAGAAGATCGAAAGGCCCTGTTCGTCCGGGTAGGCCCGCACCTCAAACCACACGTCCAGTGGGTCGTATCGCTCTTCGAACGTGACGCTGACCTGCTCGCTGAGGGCTCTGTGGTATTCCTCGTAGAACGTCGTCTCGACGGCGTCCGGAATCCCATCCCAGAGGTGTTTCCCGATCAGTTCGTCATCGCCGTAGTCGGTCTCCATTGCTTGCCTGAGTACGTCGCCACCGCCGTCATTCACATATTGGACGTGCCAGTTTTCATCAACGGCGAAAAACGCATCATCGATTCGTTCGAGCAATCGGTCATTACGTTCTCTGGCCGCCTCAACCTCCTCAAGATACTCGCGGCGTTCGAGTTCCTGCTGGAGCCACTGTGACATGTAGTCGAGGATCGTCTGCTCCATGTCGCTGAACGGCTCCGTTCGCGGCTCGCTATCCGCAAAACAGATCGTGCCGTACAGTTCGTCATCGACAGTCACTTTTGCGCCCATGTAACAGCCAAGATCGAATTTCTCGTAAGCGGGGTCGTCTGCCATCCCTTCGTTGGCCGCATCATCGTAGACGAGCGGCGAGCCAGTATCTGGACGAATCGTTCGCCGACAGTAGGTTTCGCTGAGGTCAGCCGCGCTGCCGGATTGAATAAGTGGGTGATCACCGACTGCCTCGGCGATCTCGAAGTGATTGGTTTTCTCGTTGATCCGCGAGAGGAAACCGATTTCGGTGCCGAGTAGGTCTGCACCGAATTGAAGCAAGTCTTTGACTTGAGCGGTGAGATCAGCCGACGGATCGGCCGTGATCTTTTGGAGGCGTTCCAGTGCAGCCTGATTGGCCTCAAGTTGCTGCTGTTTCGCTTTCCGCCCACTAATATCCCGTACAGAGGAGACGACATATTTGGAGCCATAAAGTTGGGCTGCCTGAATCTTCACCTCAACCCAAAGTTCGTTGCCGTCGTTCGTCGGGTCGGGCCAGGCGAACGTCTGTGACACGCCACTCGCTGCTCGGTGAACCATCTCGACGGCTCGTTCTTCGGTGAACTCCTCGTTGTGTCCGACCAGATCGGATAGTGATAACGTCGTCGTGGCAGGATCGTAGCCCAACATTCGATAGAACTGGTCGTTACAGGTGATTATCTCACCCGTCTCTGGGTGGTGAACCACGATGCCGTGGTTGGTTTGATTGAGGAGGTCTTGTGTGAAGATGCAGTTGTGGGCGCGGTCGAGAACCCGCTCGATTTGCTCGGCGATTGCGGCAGTCTGACTCTCGATACCGAACGGAATAATGTCGGTGACACCGGCGTCGTAGAGCTCCGGTGAATCAATACTTGGGCCGACGACAATCCGTGGGATATCGGTAGTCTCTGATGGTAAATGGTCGATGACATCACTGTTGGGTCGTTGCTCAAGAAACACGATTCCAGCGGGCAAGCTCGACTGCATCTGATCCGCAACCCGGTCGGCCTCCACACACGCAACGTCGTACCGACTCTGTTCGAACTGGGTCGTGAGTGCCTCTTGGCCCGCTGTGCTTCCGCCGATAACGAATAACTGAGGGGAAGAATCCCACACTGATTGATGACGTGCCCCTACTTGCATTGCATACTGTAATTCTGTTAAGATATTAAGACTGGTGGTCAGATTTGTTGATGCTCAATTACTCCTTGGGCTCATCACGAGTAGTTGTCCGGGAGGAACGATTCGGGACTCACGTTCAGGCTGAGTTGATACGTACTATCGTGGGTGCCCGTTGCTTCCCTCGTCGGATCGAGCAGTGGATAGCCAGTTGTGAATTCCTCGGTGAGAGTCGAATACTGAGAGAGTTTGATATCCAGCTAATCGGCAAGATAGACGATCCGTTTCGTTGCAGTACTGTTGCCAACCCGCCGTAGATACTCGACGACGCACTCCCTCGAACAGCGACTGTCGACAGCGTTTTGCAACGCCTTCGTGAGCTCGCCGATGCCACCACAGAACTCCGGTTGGTCGGCACAATCGACCAGCGTCTTTTCGATACTCGAAACGGTGATCTGATTCGAGCCAACCGCAGTTGGTTGATATCCGAAGAATTTCTGCTCGGTGACGGATACCGGTTGATACGTGACGCGGTGGATTTCACGTTCCCGGGCCCGCCCTGGAGTTACGATATACACCGTTTGGGGGATTTGCTCAGTCAGTCCATGATGATTCATTGCACTCTAGTAGCCGATATATATCGGCTCTACGAGTGCCGATGCGATCACGAATTCGTGGTCGGTATAGACGCTGTCTTCGCCCGCAGAGAGGCACAATGAGATACTTCCCATGGGCGATTCGCTCGCCACTATGACTCTCATCAAGACGCTATCAATTTTTAATCTTCACTGACGCTGTCAGTCGCAGTCACCGAGAAGTCTGTAAGAACCCACCGAACCATGCTGAAAGCTCTATATCTCGCACAGAACAGCCTGATAGAATCCGGACAGGTTAGTTACTGACCCCCCGTGATTGTGCCATGTTAACTGCTAAATCGAACTTTGGAGAATACAAGGAGAATCCAAAGTTCGATAGGCGGTGGTGTTGACGATGTTCGAAATATTTTGTTGCCCACAATATGGTGTATCAGTATGCCCTCCACAGCCGATGGTTCCAAACCATATCCAGTTGGGTTCGTTCCAACACTTCTTGCAAATTTATTGCCCATTGTTGGGGTTCTGATGTTTGGGTGGGACTCGGAGACACTCATCGTTTTATACGTCTTAGAATTGTTCTTTTCAATGCTTTTCGCGGCTGCAAAAGCCCTGTTTGCACAACGAGCACCGCAAACTCGTGATGATGCGGACAATACACTAATCAGCATCTCAAGCGATTTAGAAGCAAAGCGTGGCAGCACCAAGATCCTGGAACTATTGCCACCAGTATATCCGCGGAATATCCCATTTATGACCGCAGTGGTGGGCTTTGGGGTGCAGTCCTCGCTTGCATTCGGTCTCCTTCTGTCCAAAATTGTCGATATCACGGGAGTGATCTCCGAGCGTGAAGTCATCGGGAGCTTGGCGGTTCTTGTCGTCGCCCGACTGATCGACATGTGGCGCACTTACTTTCGAGGGGAGTACAAAACGGTCTCCCCGTACTCAGTGGTTGAAGCTCCTGCCAGAGAGATGGCATTCATCATTTTGTTGCTATTTGTAAGCGTGTTTACTTCAGCCGGTGGGACGGAGTTCGCAGTCGTGATTCTGATCGGCGGTAAGATAGTCGTTGAGTGGTCTGGCTATCAGGCCTCGACAGACAGTGGGAGCCGCCTCACGGCATGGCTTTCAGGGCCAGTCTCTCAGGACACTGAATCAACTGACGTGGTTCTGCCCAAAGAGGAGCCTGACGTACGGGTGTCAACTGACAGCCGTGGCGTTCTCTTCACCGGGGTTTTGAACGTTATCGTGAATCTCGCGCCGTTTGTTGCGCTGCCGTTTATTATTCTCTGGATTGTGCTACTCGGATTTGTGGGCAGTGACCTCTCCTCAGTAATGGCTGTCGGCATCACGCTCGCGGTATTTGGATCGTATATTGGGTTTCTGCTCGCTGAAGTCCTGATATTCTATCTGAGGTATGGCTTGTTGGAGTATCATCGGTATGGAGATCGTCTCATTGCGTACGACCGACTTGTCGAGGAGGCTCAATGGGAGACCTCTACTGACGTACTTCGTGGAGTTGAACTCGTTACGGATCGGCTTCCTGATCGGTTGCTCGGCACGCGAACCATTGTAGCCACGGTAGGGGTTGGTGAAAACGCAGCGGAACGGACGATCGGGCCTGTGAGCGACCCAAATAAATTTACCGAATCATTTGAGTTCCCTATTGCATCGACAGCCT
Organism: Halonotius sp. F2-221B; assembly: GCF_046719765.1. NCBI lineage: Archaea > Methanobacteriati > Methanobacteriota > Halobacteria > Halobacteriales > Haloferacaceae > Halonotius > Halonotius sp. F2-221B. The sequence goes on along the minus strand of NZ_JABEBY010000016.1, from coordinate 29,909 downwards.
TTGAACCACTCAAACGGTGGCCGATAGTCTTGTTTGGAAGTTGTATCGGCGGCATACTCGTTACAGTGGGTGTTCTTATCGTGGCACCGTCGATAAGCGTGGGAGAAGTGGTTGTCTATACTGCCTTCGGATTACCGTTCGCTATCCCTCTCCTACACAAAATCTGGGCGGAGTCATATCCCAGCTAAGCAAATCTGGAGAGGGAAATATCGCAACTTGTCATAACAAACCGATATCTAATGTGTGACCCCAAGTACGTCGGTGTCGATGAGTCGCCCAAATTCGCCGGTTTCAGTCGTTTGGGTTTGGTTTCGTTAGCGATTTGATACACAAGTCGGCTGTACTCTTAGCTCGGAAGTAACTCTGGATCAACATTGTTCATGAGCCCACGTGCTTCGAACTGCTGCCGAAGTTCTTGATAGACTTCGGTCTGAGTGCTCTCATGATCGTAGGCAAGTGTATGGAAGTCGCCAACAACAGCTGTGTACCGCTGTCCACGGGTCAATGCGACATTCAATCGGCGGGGGCCATCAGGTGTTCGACCGAGAAAGCCGATCTCACCGGTGGCGTTACTCCTGACCAGCGAGAGGATGATGATTGGTTTCTCACTGCCTTGGTAGGCATCGATCGTATCGACGGAGATTGCTGTGGCCTCCGGAACCGCATCCGCTAACGACTGTGTAATCGTCCGAACCTGTGCCGCATAGGGAGTGATCACACCGATATCGGCTGGTTCGATAGCTGTCTCAGCCAGTAGTTGGGTGACGAGGTAAACGACCACCTTCGCCTCAGTTGGATTCGCCCGGGAGTGATCAACGACATCGACTGAGCCGCCGACATTATACGCCTCAATCGCTGTGCGGTCGGCAAGCGGTTCGACGCGACGGCCATTCCGAAGGCTACGGCCGTAGAACTCTCGGTTGGGGAAATAGGCGATATCCCGATGCATGCGGTACTGGGTTTTGAGTTGGACACCGACGCCCTCGTAGACGCCACCGGAGGCGTACAGATGTTCGAACAACGAAAGGCCGTAACTGGAGTCTGGCGGCTCCTCAGTCGAACTGAATGGTGGCAACTGCTTGTGGTCGCCTGCTAATACGACTCGGTCAGCCTTTGAGAGGGGAATACATGAGGCTGTACAGGTAGCCTGGGTCGCCTCATCAATCACCACGAGGTCGAATGATCGGTGTAGGCGTGCGGCACTGCTGTTTGTCGCTGCGACGATCTCCGGAGTGGCCTCGACATCGGTATAATTCTCTCTAATCAGCGGTCGTGCTGACCGATCAGCGTTGATACGATCCAGCACGAACTCTGCTTCACCATGCTGACTGTGGGCGTGCAAGGATGTCTGGTCAATATCACCGTCCGTTGAGCTGCCCGCAACGAGGTTATCGACGGCCTGATTCGAGTCTGCACAAACCAACACGTCATCGCCAGTTTCGACTGCGCGGCGGATTATCTCGATGAGCGTTCGTGTTTTTCCCGTCCCAGGTGGGCCATGAATACAGAACAAGTCATCGGCCAACAGCGCGTATTTGACGGCTGCCTGTTGTTCTTGATTCAATTCGCTATCGAATGGCGTACTCTGAGCCGCTGCGCTATTGGCGAACGTGAGTTCTGTGTTGCCAGTGAGAATCGCTTCGGTCGGTGTGTCTCTGAGCTCTTCGACAGCCTCCTGTTCCCGGTCGAAGGGGACAGGGTTGAGTAGTCCCGATAATCCACACTCTCGACCTTGCGTGAGAGGCGTTCGAATTGTGGCCGGCCGATCGATATCGGCCCAATCGAAAGACAGCCAGAGTGACCGACCACGAATCCGCTGGACTGTCCCGACGATCGGAAAGCTATCTGGTGTGTCTGTCCAATTGGCGTGGAGCAGCACGTCATTGTCCTCGTGAATATCAAATTCGTTTTCGACGATGTAGGCCCAATCATCGTCTCGACGATCTTTGAGTTCATCAGGTAGATCGACGCGAAACTCGTATTCACCATTCGTTTCTTCGACGCAATGAAGTGCGGGAATGGCAGCTTCATTTTGGGCCCACTGTGATCGTGGTGCCACGTTTTCAGCGTGTTCACGGTTGCGCTGCTGGGTCGCCGTGCGTTCGGCTTCGATATAGGCCTCAAAGCCATCGAGCAGCGTCGTCGACTCGACGGGGTTTCGTGGCGGCTCTGTGTCGTTAATCGGGCTGTCGTATCCCGGGGGGAAGGTCTCGGGAAGGTAATCAGAATGCCAGAATCGAATCCGCTTGGCTAACTTGGTCTGTGCAAATTCGTCAGCAGCGATTGTCTCTTCGCTTCCGTTCTGCTTGACGTAGAACAACTCACCACGGAGGTCGTGGTCGAGATAGCCGATGTATTCGTCGGTTGGGGCTGCGCTATCAGTACCATGCAGTGGAATGCAGATCCACTCCTTTGTCGGGTGGCTGAGTGAGTCGTGGTGCCCTGCAAATTCCGCAACCGGTCGAACGGGAACGGATTGGTCGGTTGGTTCTAGATGTTCCGGCTGGGGGTCAACGAGTGTCGCCGACGACAGTGAGAATTCTTCAATCGCGTGCTCGAATAGCAGGGACATTCCGGTTGTTCTGATATCCAACTACGATTATAAAAGTCTGAACTAGAGAATCCTCGGGTATCATACCAGTTCGATGGGCACTCCACAACGATAGCACGATGGCTTAATCTTCTCAATCACGGGGCAATCTCTGTGAAATCCATATCTCGACCCACAAACACACGAACATCTGTTTCCTCTGCCATCCTACTCAACTTATCTACTGTTGCCGGAACAGCATCGATATCTAACTCCCAGGGAACCGTGTTAAACACAATTGCGGGAGTCGTGGCTGTATTCTCGTCTGTATCAAGACGGTAGAGCCGATCGCAGACAAGAACCTGACCGAGCGCAGTATCGAACGTCGATGCCTCGAAGGTCTTTGCCGTCTGAATGATCCAGTCACTCTCGTCAGTCTCGATGATGGCCTCAGCTGTCCGGGTGATCATCTTGCCGACCGAACTGTCCTGACCGTGTGCAGGCGAGTCGGGAAGTTGTGAGGTTCCCACGTTGACATCTCGATGAACAGTGCCGTCAATTACATCTGCTGCAAGGAACTGCTTGAGTACGGTTCGCTCCCGTTCGTCTTCGTCCATATACTTCCTCTCGATCGCTTCCAGCCCATGATTGGCAACCTGATTGAGAAATCCGAGTGTGGTATCCGTCGCATCAACATCCGGCCCGTAGCCGATCGAATCACCACGATTGGTTGTCGCCCAGACGAGCCCGTCGTCGATAATGCCGACGTGCCCATCGATGTCGACGTGTCGGCCACCGGATTTGAACGCCTCTGACGGCGAGTCATCGATATTCGAGCCGAGCGTCCGATTGTAGTGAAAATCACGATCATACACGTCTTCCGGTGAGTTCTCACGTATATCGCCCGGGAAGACCTGGATCGAGCCATACCGGTTGTTCACTCGTTCAATCTCGACTGCGATCCCGTACTTGTCGGAAATCGTGTACAGGAAGTCGATGATTTGCTCATGATCGTCATAATTTGATGCGTCAGCGTAGTATCGAAGTTTCATGACTTTTCAGCTCCGTGGTGGTCGGCTCTCTTTGCGCCGGTTAGCCTCCGTTCTATTTCTTCGAGACGGTTAGCTACCAATGAGGCTCCTTCGAGAGGCTTGTCGATGTCTAATGCTGCTCGGTAGAGGTCTGCAGTTCGCTCTACTGTTTCGACCGATAGCTCGTCGGACTCTCCAAGCCAGTAGCTATCCGCGAGTTTCTTGTATGCCCATGGATCCTCTGGGTACTCCTCGATGAGCAGCTCAAACTCGGTTCTGCTGTCAGCGGTTCTGTTTAACTCGTTGAGCGAATCGGCGACGAAGTGGCGAAAATCAAGCAGCAACTCGTCGTCTGCGTCCGGAAACGATTCACAGACTTCTCCACAAAAGTCGAGTCGGTGCTCGTAATAGGTGGGATCGTCCTCAGCGACGGTTGCAAGATCACTGTCAAGCGATCGAATAAACGCCTCAAGCGAGAGAAATGTCGGTGTTGTTTGGTCTGCTGCTTCGATAGTTGTACTGTCATCGGGGATGACAGCAAGGATGTATTCCCAGGCAGTTAGCCACCGGTCGCAGGCCTCAGCACGGTCTCCGTTCTCTCGGAGATCGCGTCCCTCTTGTACGAAGTCATAGATCCGTTCTTTATTCGGCACCTCGGAGGCCCACCGCTTCCAGAGTTCTTGTGCTGCCATCCAGATAAAGTCCTGATCGGAGCCTGTGGCCGCAACCTCATAGTCGGCTTCCCACTGCTCAGAGAGTGTCGTCGCCGAGTTGAGATTCTTTGCTCGGTTCCGAAACGCCATCTCATTTGTCTTGATGCCGTGGTTTGTAAGTTTGTCCACGATGTCGTCCGTCGAGAGTGCTTCAACATCGCTGCGTTCCCAGCGATCAGCTTGATCCCCACCGTTTGATGTATCGACTGTTTGGTGCTCACGTTGATTGGACTGGCTGCCGTCCGTGTCTGCGTTGATATCGCTCTCATCTAACCCGTGTTCGTCGACGTATTGCTCAACACGCTTCCGGTCAATTCGACTCAGTTCCTCTCTACCGTGAGTCTCATAGAGATGTTCGCGGAGTGTACCCTCTTCTGAGAAAGTTTGCTCGCAGTAGCGACAGTCACCCATTACTGAATAGCCATGTAGGCCAGTGAAAAAGCAGTAAGGATTTCACCGCATGCACGGTGAGAGGCTGTGCCACGGTTGCGGTCACAATGCGACCGCAGTGTGTGACACCCTAACGAGCCAGCGGAATGGATGGTACGTGAGGTATGGAGTGTGGGGAATGATACTGGCTCTATCAGATCTTCCGGGTGTAAGTGGCATAAATCATGAATGCGTGTTTCTGAAGCTGCAACAGCAGTGTTTGAGGTCACTCCTCTGGAACCGAAAGCTTGCCAATGCCGAGTGAGCCGATTCGGGTCGATAGTAGCTTTTCCATTACGGACTCACGATGAGTCCGAACGAATACGTGGAGCCACAGCGGCGTGGATCTTCTTTGCTGATAGCGTCTTCGACGACATTACACGCTTTTGTCTCTGAACTACTATGATGAGGATGCCGTCTTTAGCTCAGTCGATGAGCATGGGCGGTACGCATTCGGCAACCAACGACAAATCCTCAACTGGAATCTCGCCAGATTCGCCGAATCGCTGCAACCGCTTTGTGAAGGCTCCTCGACTTCCTTCGATGAGATCAAAGCTAGGCTGGATGTGTTCGATGATCTCTCCGAGGTCACCATCAACTGGATTGAGACTCAGCCACGATTGCCATTGAAGATCCAGCCAATCGCCGGCTTCGAAGTTAGTGACGTTCATTCCCGACGTGAGAATTGGTCAGTGATCGCTTCTTAAGACAGATCGAAGTGCTCGGCGGCTGTTTGCATATCCTTGTCTCCACGACCACAGAGATTCACCAACAGCGTGTCGTGTTTGTCCTCTTTGGCCAACTTCTTCGCCAGCGCGATGGCGTGGCTCGGCTCTAAGGCTGGAATGATACCTTCAGCTTGACTCAACTCTTTGAACGCTGCGAGGGCTTCCTCATCGCTGATTGCGTGGTACTCGGCACGTCCGAGCGACTGTAAGGCGGCGTGTTCTGGCCCCACAGCCGGGTAATCCAGCCCGGCCGATACTGAGTGGTTTTCTGTGTCTTCGTCGATCACCTGCGTCAACATCCCTTGGAAGACCTGTGGTTCCTCTTGTTTTGATTTCGACAGCGGAGCGGAGTGACTCTCACCGGTACCGCCTGGCTCAGCTCCGTAGAACATCACGTCATCGTCTTTGAACGCATGGAAGAGCCCAATCGCATTGGAGCCACCACCAACACAGGCGACACAGGCGTCGGGTAACTCACCGTGGAGTTCTTGGATCTGCTCGCGAGCCTCATGGCCGATGACCGACTGGAACTCTCGTACCATTCGCGGGAATGGATCCGGTCCAACAGCACTCCCCACGAGATAATGGGTGTCGTCCATATTTTGGGCAAAGTCCTCCAAGGCGGCATCAACGGCCTCTGCGAGTTTGGCATTCCCACGAGTGACGGGTTCGACTTCTGCACCCATCAGGCGCATCCGGAAGACGTTCATCTCCTGGCGTTGGATATCCTCTTCGCCCATGTACACCTTCACCGGGAGATCAAGCAGGGCACCGACCATGGCTGTCGCCGTCCCGTGTTGGCCCGCCCCAGTTTCGGCGATCAGCCGTTCTTTCCCAGCCCGCTTCGCTAACAGGGCCTGTCCAAGGGTATTGTTGAGTTTGTGTGCACCGCCGTGCAGCAGATCTTCGTGTTTGAAATAGATATCTGCGCCGTAAATCTCGGATAGTGTCTCGGCGTAAAACACCGGTGTGGGGCGGCCCCCGAAGTGCTCAAGATACTGCCGAAACTCAGCTTGAAACTCCTCGGTTGGGACGATCTCCTCGAATGCATCAGCCAACTGGGCGAGTGGTTCTTCGAGTGCCTCCGGAACGTGTCGACCGCCGTAGTCCTCAAATTCACCTGGCATGCAGCGTAGATGGAGTGGCTCACAGCATAGGCGTTGGGGCGGCGGTAAAACATAGATCGCGTCGCAAAGCGGTCTAGAGTTTCGAGTTGCGATTGTGAAGAATACTCGGGGTGCTATTTTAAACGCCGTCTAAATCCCGTACACTTGATCCACGCCATTCTAACGTAGTATTTTTCCTTGTACTAAGTGCCGTCGATACTTTCAGACTAACCAACACTACCCTGCTAAATCTAAACGAAAAGCAGCGCGAGTTCCCCGCCCCACCGTGGGCGGGGGTGAAGCGCGTCACTCCGGGACATGTTCTGTCTCTTCGATATACCGTTCAACCACTTCCTCCGACACTGCTCCCGTCGTACCCACGTAGTAGCCAACCTTCCAAAATCCGCCACCCCAGAAATACGCCTCCCGAATCTCGGGATGCCGCTCCAGCAAATGCTTGCCAGAGTAAGACTTGAACTGCCGAGCAATATCCGCTGGACTGTGCTTCGGGTCTGTTTGCACGAACAGGTGTACGTGGTCGTCCGCAATCTCCAACGCCAGAATTTCGTGACCGAAGTGGTCGGCAGTCTCCCCAAACAACTCTCGCACATCGTCCTCCACTACATCGAGAACAGGGTGGTGGTACTTGGGACACCACACGAAGTGATACTTGCAAGAACTAACCGAATGTGCATGACTACGGTACTCCTCCATCCTTAATCCCTACATTTATGACAATATGGAACGATTGTCAACATATGGGTGAAGAAGCCACGAAGACGATTCAGACGCGTCTTTACATAGCGTCTGGTGAGCGGTCGTGGCTTCACGACGCCCGCCTCGCGTCACGCGAGATCTTCAACGATACCATCCGACTCAAACAGCAGGGATACACGCGCACCGAGATACAGCAGGAGGTTGACCGCGACGACTTCTTGCGGAACAACAAGTGTGCGGTAGTCGGCAAAGCCCTCCAAACGTGGGACTCCTACCAGTCACTCCTTGACTGGTGGCGCGAACAAGATGACCCTGATGACGGCAAGCCGACGCCGCCGAATACGGACAAATCTGGTGCGTACCCGCTCGTGATGGCGCACACGGAAGGCTATCGCCTCACCGTGGACGACGACACGAATCGCGTCCAGTTCCGCATCAGTCCGAAACCCTACAAGAAGGTGAAGGGCCACCTGCGCGGCGAACCGGACGCGATGAACGAACTTCGAGAGGTCATCGCGTCGGAGGAGGTGGATGTGGGACAGGCTGAACTCTTGTACCGCGATGGTGTGTACTACCTACACGTCACGGTCACACGCGAGTTCGACGTGCCCGACCCCGACACCAGCGACACGCTCGTCGGCGTGGATATAAACGAGCGTAACGTCGCTCTCACCGCCCTCGACCGTGAGACGATGCGGACGAAGGGCACGCTCGTCCTCGACTACGGACGAGTGAAGCAGGAACGCCAACGCTACCACACGATCACGAAACGCTGTCAGGAACACGGCAAGACGAGCATCCACCGGAAAATCGGTGACAAGGAAGAACGATTCACCGAGTGGGTGTTACACCGCTTGTCTCGTGCTGTCGTGGAGTTCGCAGAGCAGTTCTCGAACCCGGTTATTGTCTTCGAGGATATGAGCGGTATCCGCGAGGAAATGCAGTACGGGACGTATATGAACCGCCGAATGCACAAACTCCCGTTCCACAAGTTCGAGACATTCGTCTCGTACAAGGCGACGTGGCGAGAGATTCCCACGGATACGGTGGATGCCTACCACAACTCGCAGACGTGTTCGTGTTGTGGCGAGTGTGGATATCGGCAGGGTCGGCGGTTCCGGTGTTCGAACGACGAGTGTGACGTAGTGCAAGACCACGCCGACCGGAACGCGTCAGTGAACATCGCGTGGCGCGAGAAGGCAAAACTCGACGGTAACGAATCGAATTACCAGACTCACAAAACCCAGCCGCAAATACGGTTGGTGCGTCTGTCTGGGTCGGGGCGCGTAAGCCGCCCACCCTCATCCCGTTCCCTCGCGGAACAGGGAGTGCTAGCGCACGGCTGAGGGAACTACGAAAGCCTCGGGCCACCGCGCCCGAGGTTGTTTACTTATTTCCGAGGTGCTGTGTTTCTGCCGCTGCAACAGTTGCCTCTCCACTGTTAGGCTACTCAGCCGACTTACCGGTGACCGCAACGGGACTTTCGGAATAGCTCATGCTGGCTGTCTGATACGCATACTGTATCAACACGGCTCCACTGCAGGCCATCAAGAGATCTTCTGCCGTATCTTGGGCGTAATAGGCAGGCGTCCAAGAGTGCCAGAAAGATCGAAAGAGGTACTCATAGACCTCAAACCCAGCTCCAATACTTAACAACGCAACAAACATCCATGAGAGAGATACCTGCGGTGAAACAACGTTTCTGAGTCCGACAAGGAGAATCCCTGCAACACCGATTCCACTGATGAAGTGGGTCATCAGATCCCACCAGCCAAATCGAGCGTACCACTGGAATTCATACCCGCCGAAATGGAGGAAGGTCACGAAGCTCCCCCACAGGAATAATACGACCCAATAGATCGACCACACGTTACGTGTTTTGAGATCACTAATGAGCTGGGTGCTCAACCTCACTGGCAGTCGGAACACAGAGATTCTTAGATACCGTTGGTCAGCAATGAAGGCTGTTAGAAGTGCTAATGCTAGACAGGACACCGGTATGAGTTCGTGTGAAAGGGCAAGTGACGTTGGGGACACACCAATACCGTCTGGCCAGTGGCATATAATTCTTGTAAAAACTTAAATAATTACTTTAGTTATTGATCTATATATCTGTTTGATCGGATAAATTTAGTTTTTGTTATCATATAGGCGTCTAAAACTACACAAAGTACAATTAGGTTCGCTACCGAATAGGCCCGAGTGGTGAACGAACCACGGTCGCGGTCACAATGCGACCGAGGCGTGTGACACCCTAACGAGCCAGCGAGAGGGATGGTACGTGAAGTATGGAGTGTGGGGAATGATACTGGCTCTATCAGATTTTGCGGGTCTAAGTGGGATAAATCATGAATGCGTGTTTCTGAAGCTGCAACCCGGCTCCTCAGCTTTTCATCTCTTGGTTGCAAGTGCCTGTATGGCGACACAACACAGTTCCGCAGGGACATCGAGTTTAACCGATCACTATTCGATTCTTGAGTGGTTGGCCGCTGGTATCGTTGGCCTGCTTACGATCCCAGTTGGATTGCTCGTGCCGGGGTATTTCTACATGAAAGCTAGTAATGGGAATTCGGGTGAGCATACAACCCTCGAAATCTGGACGGTCATTCTGCTTGGGATCTTTGGGATTGCCGCTGTGGAGCTGGGTGGCCGAAAGGGAGCGAAAATCCTCTGGGGCCTTGCACTCGGAGTTGTGCTGTTGGTCGTTGTTCTGGCAGTTATCCTCGGCGTGTTGGCGATGCCATTGGCACTATAACTTCTGACCGATTGGCGGACACCGCCGTTTTGGGTGGTCGTCCGACGAACACCATTATGGAGCTGACGACCCAGTGTATAGTGGATGGTCACCCAGCGTGACGGCAATGAGGTGGACTTGCTCACCTCCTCAATTCAGACGACTGGTGGCGCGCTGGTGACAACCACGCTGTACACGCTAAGCGGGCTCATCTATGCCTTTGTTACGTCGCCGTCGGTGACCGGCCAGTATTTTTTCACCGTGTTGACGATCGCACTGGTGTTGCGGCCGATTCGAGGCATCACACAGAGCTTGCATAAAATCGGTACCGAACCCGGTGAATCTGTGGGGGCGTATCTCGGTGTTGCTGTGATCTTTGCGATTGCCTATCTCTCAGTGCTCGGTGGGCTGGCAGTCACAATCAGTGGTTATCTCGCCAGTGCGACGGTATTTGATCAGACGTTGCTTCGTATTTCAGGGGTGTTTGCGGTGACGACAGCGGTTGTTATGATCGTCGAGAGTCTTACCAGTGCAGTTGGGTATCCCAGTGCTGTCACGTGGATCAACAGCGTCAAGAGTAGTGTGGAACTGGGGGTGCTGCTCGTTTTGAGCCAGTCGATAGCCACAGTCACAGAGCTAATGATGGTCATGATTGCTGTCCGCCTCACCGTGTTTGGGCTGGTTGCGGTTGGGCTTCAGGTGATCCCAACGCTCCCCGATCGGCGTGAACTATCCCGTGCGTGGGCGTATGCCAAATGGAGTATCCCAGACCAGATCCTCGATCGGGTCTCCTACAATATGCCTGTGTACGTGTTGGGTATCGTCTCAACTCCGCTGGCTGTCGGGATCTATGAGGCGGCCGATCGATTCGGTGATTTCGGGGCGACGATCGCGTGGCACTTAGCGAACCCACTGTTGACGAAGGTGAGCGGCGATGACGCCGCTGGTGTCGATGTCAGCCAGTATCTCGATACCGTCGTCACCGGCGGGAGTGGCATCTCCTTTGTTGTGTTTGGGTATCTGCTCTCGACAGATGATCTCATCGCGGAGTTGGCGTTTTCGTCTGCACCAGTGCAATTTTCCACGACGGTGATCATTGTCGGTGGAATCAACATTTTCCGTGGATTTTGGACGCTGTCCTCACACGTTCTTGAAGGGATGGGCCACCCGGGATTGAGCTTTCGAACGAAACTCTTTGGCCTGATTGTCAGCGTCCCGCTAACGGTGGTACTTGGTGCCCGCTATGGGGCCTTAGCTGGGGCCGCTGGCTACGTGGTGATGAACCTCGTTATCGGCGGGTATGTCGTCTATTACAGCCGCCAGGTGCTTGATTCGACGCTGATCGATACCAGCGTCGGGATGCATTTTGTTGGGGCTCTGGTCGTTGAATCAGCGGTGGTGTATGCGACAGTCTGGGCTGTATTGCAGGCTGGCGGCGGGCCAGTTGTGGCCGCAGCTGTGGGGATTGCAGCCGCATGCATTGGGTTTGGGGTGCCGCTGTGGGTTGTGTCAGCACCAGCGCGGGCCGTCTTTCGGCGGACATACGAGCTTTCGACGAACAGATTGCCGTACTGAGCGTACCGCCTGAGTCTATTCGAGCCGGTGGAATTGACAACTCGATTTGGTCACAGCAAGACTCTGTATGGTTATACACAGTCATCGGAGTAATAGTTCACAATCAGCAGTAATAGCTGTCAAAAACGTGAATGTCGGTAGCCAAGGTATTCGTGAGCACCGGAAAAATGCGGCGTCGCTTTTATGCTAAGCGGCGTAGCCTTCAGCTGTCTGACTCTCTGTGTCCTGTGGTGATTGGGTCTCTTCGGACTCTTTGTACTGTTCGGCCCGTTCAGCCTGTCTCCTGAGCGCACGTCCTGCAGGAGTATCTTGTCGCATCGCCTGTCGCCGACAGCGTTCTTGTGTGTACCAGCGGGATTTCTCCTCGTCGGTCATTTTGTCCCAATCTGAAGGGAAATCGTAATCGTGTTTTGCCATTGGCCTACTTTCCAATTTGATCTCGATGCTCTTAACATTTATTTTTCATTATTGTTCAACATTGGTTGCATGAATCGTTTTCTAAGTTATAACTGTATATAATGGCACGCTGGAGCAACGGGCTGTCGATTTTAACTTTTGCGAGGCTAAGTCCCCGTCCTCAAGGAGCAACGCAGGGAGCGAAGCGACCGAGTAGCGCAGTAGGGCGGGGATACAGCCGACGCGAGATTAGGCTATCCACTAAATCGCACACCCTAACATAAGAATTATGTTACGGTGGCCCGATAGTGGAAGTGAACCCAATGGAATACGACCTCGATACGGGAGCGCACTCGACATACTCCCTGCACTACCACCTCGTCCTCGTCGTGAAATACCGACGCGAGGTGTTCAACGAAGAACTCCGAGATTTCTTCCGCGAGGTCGTGAGCGGGTTCGCTGACAACTACGGCGTCGAAATCAAAAACCTCGAAGCCGACCGCGACCACGTTCACCTCCTGTTCAAAGCCACCCCCACAACCGACCTTTCCAAATTCATCAACGTCCTCAAAGGCGCGTCGGCTCGACGCATCCGCAACGAGTACGGCGACCACATCGAGGACAAACTGTGGGGCGACTCGTTCTGGGCAGACTCGTACTGTCTCATCAGCACAGGACAAGTATCGCTGGACGTACTGAAAGAATACGTTGAGAACCAGCGGGAGCGTGACGACGAATGAAACAGACTGCCGAGAAGACGGTCGTGGCGAAAATCCTCACCGACGATCTTACGCAGTCGAAACTCGACGCCATCAACCACGAGTACGAAGCGTTCCAGCAATACATTCGTGGTGACGAAAACGCCGACCTCTACTCGGCCACGAAACAATGTGCCGACGCTTACGTGGACACCGACAACCTGCGCGACGACCACGACTATCCGTGGTTCATCCGCAACGACGTGTTCGACGTAGGCGTTGACGTGGAACAGCACGACACCAACCTGACGGACTGGTGGCTGAAACTCCCCGTCTCACAGGTTTGGGGTGGCGTGAACGTCCCGATTCAACCGCACGACGAGATTCCTGACGAGGCCGACGTGAAGGACTCGAAAATCGTTCGAGAGGACGGCGACTACTACGCGCACCTGACGGTTCGGCAAGAGGTGGAAGTCGGCGAGGAGTACGACGGCGTTATTGGCGTGGACTTCGGTGTTCGATGGGTGGCAACGTCGGTGGCGTTGCCCTCTCGTAACACCGAGTTCTACGGTCGAGAGATTCGCCGTATCCGCCGTCACCATCACGACCTTCGCACTCGTCTGCAAGAGAAGGGAGCCTACGACACGCTCCAGTCGGTCAAGGCGAAGGAGTACCGTCGAGTGAACGACCGTCTCCACAAGATTTCTCGCGCTATCGTGGAGGAAGCCAAAGAGCGCAACGCGCTCATTGTGGTCGGGAATCTCGAAGGTATCCAGAACCAAGATCTCGGTGCGGAGATGAATCGTCGGCTCCACTCGATGCCACACCATACGCTGAAGAACTACATCGAGTATAAGGCGACGTTCGCGGGGATTGTGGTGAGATCCGTGAACGAGTATATGACGAGTCAGACGTGCTGGCGGTGTGGCGAACAGGAAGCGACGACCCGCAAGGGACAGGGCCAACACCTGTGCCATGAGTGCGGGTTGGACGACAATGCGGATAAGAACGGTGCGACGAACATCGCAAAGAAAGGACTGGGTAAGGACATCGCGTGCCCACTATCCAGTCTCGGCGCAGTCTGTGAACCTGCGCTCGAACCGGGCGGTGCTGACCAAGCCTCTGCAACGGTACGCTTGCGAGCCGACTTGGAAGCCCCTGCCTCAACGAAGCGAGCCGTCAGGCGAGCGAAGTAGGCAGGGGTAGTTCACATCCTGGGTTAACTCGGAGATGATACTTTTCTTCGAGTGTGAAGAGGGTAGGGTCGAAGCCTGCGTTGCAAGCGCGCTGGCTACGAGTGAGATAGTCAGCCCAATCTTTCAGTGCTGTCCGTGTTTCCGTTGGTCTTCCACCCCGCCGTTGACGAACTGACGATAGGATACGCACACGGTCAAAACCGCTATCCCTTCCCGTGACTTGGATATCTTGTGCTTGGCTATCCGTGTATGAACCGGACGTTGCGGCAGCGAGATGATCCAGTCCGGTGTAACCGCGATATGCGAAAGGCGACCTGGGAATCGAAGGGTCTCGCCTATGCGTCAGAGCTCACCCTCCAGAATTTCAGCGATCTCCTGACGATTCTTCAGTGGAATCGAGACCACGACATCCAGTTTTATCGATGCACTTCAACACTCGTCCCGTGGAACTCCCAGTTTGAATTGGAGGAACTCCCAGACTATGATGCGATCAAAGCGGTTGCTGAGCAATGTGGGGATCTCATTGCGGACGCTGAAATGCGACTGACCTTCCATCCGGACTATTGGTGTAAACTTGCAAGCGAGTCTGAGGAAACCGTCGAGCGGTCGCTCACAGCGATTGAGTACCACGCAGACTGGCTTGACCTACTCGGCGTTGCTCGCTCACCGTACTACGGGATTAATGTCCATATTGGTGCGACGTACGGTGATAAAGCGGCGACGGCTGATCGATTTTGCGAGGCTGTGGAGTCACTCTCAGAGGGTGCACGGGCGCGGCTCACCGTCGAAAACGATGACAAAACCGGGCTGTGGAGTGTTAGTGAACTTGCAGACATGGTGAGCGAACGTGTTGATGTCCCTGTTGTCTTCGATTACCACCACCACAGCTTCACTGATCGCGGGTTGAGTTACAGCGAGGGCTTCGATGCTGCCGCAGATACTTGGGACGGTGTGCGCCCTGCGGTTCACTACTCAGAACCACAATCACTTCGTGATAGCACCGCACGCCCTCAAGAGCATGCTGAATACGTTGCTGATCTTCCTCAGTGGCTGCATCAACAGGCTGACGTTATGATTGAAGCCGACGGCAAAGAGCGTGCACTCCTCCAGTTTAGATCGGACTCACAACGCTCATCTTAGCGCAGCGAGTATGGCGGGACACTCGGTTACACAACTATGACCACCGACGACGATTCGACGGGGGACACAACGCAACGTGTTCGGACGGTTCCCCGGGATGTTGATCCCGAAAAGTTCCCACAGGCGTTGGCGGCGAAGATTGGCGACCGTAAGCTCTGGATTGCCAACGGTGGTGCTATTGAATCGAATCACCTCTCAGCGATGGATCTCGATCCCGAGTACGTCGTGAGCGTCAACAAAAACGAAACGTGGGCGACGACCGATCATTATCCGCTGAAAGATGGGTACGTTAACGGCCAAGAGAAGTTTTCCGCTGCCGTTGAGACAACACGCGAACACATCCGAGCTGACGGCACAGTCATCGTGAACTGTGCGGCTGGCATCTCTCGGAGTTCGACCGTGATAGCGACTGCGCTGGCCGCCGAAGAGGACTGCTCGTTTGCGGCTGCCGTCGAAGAGATCAACGAAACCCGCCCGCGAGCACGCCCACATCCGAAACTCAAACTCAACGCCTACGCATATCTTGTCAACGTCGAGAACCGCACCGAAGCACGCCGACAGTTGCAGAGCCTCGCTGATAGTACGCCACTCCGATCCCGAGACGGTGATATTACTGAAGAGTTGCTATCAACAGAGTCAACGTGAGCTCCATTCTGTGGGTCGTTCGTCGAGTGTCCCTCGAATGGGTGGGTACTAGCGTGTCCTAGTCGAGTAGATTCCAGTACGTATCGGCTATGTGTGTTCCCACACCACCATCGATCACTTGGATGAGTTGGGTTGCTCGTCGAGGGCTTGGCGAAACGCTGTGAGGATCAACTCAGCACACTGCAGCCGGGAGGGTGTCAACTCCATCCCAACACGCTCCTCAATGTATTCCGCATCCCACTCTGTGGTCTCCACAACGGAGGCACCGATCATCTCCGAAGATATTAACGAAGCAGCAGCCTGTGAGAGGGTACATCCGTCACCGGTGAAACGAACGGTCTCAACGGTGGATTCGTCGTCGCTAAGCGTTGCCTGAATTCTGACCCGGTCTCCCTCAGGGTGAGTTGGGCCGACACACTGTGGGTTCGTCATCTCAGCCTCAATATCGGGTTCCGGCAACTCGCCATAATTCCGTGGGTTTCGGGAGTGATCACCGAGCAATTCCTGAACGAACTTCTTGTCCATGCTGTCTATCAGTGCTCACAGAAACAAAAATGACTGGTGGGCACCGCCATGCATTTCATTTCAACTGTCACCGTGGAAGGGAGGGTAGAATCTCTTCCGGCTCAATTTCTCACGGTGGCTGTATTTGAGTCACACTCATACCCAGGCGAGAGTCGAGTTGTGTTGGGTGAGATATTCCGGATCGATACGCTCCTCGCCTAATTGAATTTGTTCACCAGCCTGCTCAATGATCGTTTGCTGGAGCAGCTGGCTGTCAGTCTCAAATTCCGGGCTGACACGGAGATGATACTCCTCGTCGAGTGTGAAGAGGTTGCGGTCGAAGGCAGCGTGGTGGGTTTTGCTCAGTGGCAACACGTTCGCCATGTCCGCTCGGTGTTCAGGGTACTCGCTCCACGACAAGACATGGGCGACATCCAATAGTTCGGGATGATCAACTCCCGAGATCGGGCACTCGTGATCGTGCCGTGTGAGAACAGTAGCACGAAACTCCGGATCAACAACCCGGGCCTGAGTCGTTGTCTCATAGGTGCCAACCTGATAGTCAGCTTCTGGGTCAGGATCGTACGTTCCTGCCCACTGTTCGACGGCGTCGACGACGAATTGTCGTCCCTCACCGGTGAGAGCATATTGGTCGCCGGATTGTTCGATGAGGCCCATGCTTCGGAGCCAATTCACTCGCTGTTTTGCCATATCGGTCTGCTCTGGGTTCCAGCCCAACTCGGGGTGGGTATTGAGTTGTTGGGTACTGATCTCGGCGAGTGTCATCGGGGCTGCAGAGAGAGCATACAGTAAGCTTCGAAGGCCGACATTTCGGTCACACATGATTCGGAGGAGAGTTGCGGTGTCTTGGTTATCGACGTACTCTCGACCGAGAGCATCAAGCTGCCAGTTGTCGTCGGGTTTGTGAAGAAAGCCAACGTTTTCGAGGTATCTTACACGCCGCATAATCGACTCCTGGCTGGAGACGTTCTGGAATGTGCCACGGTGCCAGCCCACGAGTTCGTCGGTGGTTGGCTGATAGTTATCGACGACGGCTAAGATGGCGTCTAGGGTTTCGACGTACTGGGAACCGCCACCAAACATTGGCACGATGCTACGCAGGCGATCTGGAGGCATGCTCTCGCAATGAGTCACTGTGGTGATGATTCTTTCTCTGAACAGTCACTTCTAAAATTCAGGCAGACTTTGATTTTGACTTACCTGTGAGTGACCTCCGACTTGATCAATTCTTGCTTCGCTTCTCAGAGAGTCAAGTCGCAAACTTCCCAGTCGTCGGGCAAATCACTGTCAAGTCCGTTCTCCGTTACAATTTGACGGATCCGTTGCTCTACATCGTCCTCCAACTCAAACTCGTAGTCAAGTTCCTTCTGCCACTCCCAGTAGCGTGGTATGGTTGGATCGAAATCGCTGACTGCTCCCGCAGGTGCATCCAGCAGAGACCGTGCCTCCGAGATCTGTCCCGTAGGGTGCGAAAGGGTCACCTGAATCGAGTCATCACGCACAATTTCTTCGAGCAAATCCATTGCCAAATGCTGGTCGGCATAGAAGGCGTGTTCGAGCATCGGGTTCACAACGAAGATATCTGTTGAGGCGTGGTCGTGGATATCTTCGGCAACCGGGTGGTCGGGGTGTCCAATTCCCCACCCGTATGGGTGCATTCCTTCGACGATGAACTCATACCCCTCTCCATCGAGGCTATGAAGAATCGAACTGAAGAATTCTAACGCGTCGACTGGAATTGCCTCAACGCTGTCTGCAAGACGAGTACGCATAATGTACCGGCTGGTGACATTCTGTAAAATTGTCGTAATGTGTGGGAGTTCATCTCCCGTCTCTGGATGGTATGCATTGAGAATGTCGTTGAGAAACGCCCACCCATTGGACTGTGTAGCTGCATCCAATGCGGTGATGAGCTGTTCTCGATACGCTTGGGAGATCCCTCGGTACCGGTCAGAGTCTCCAGCCTCATCTGCTGCTGCTAACCGTGCTTCGTACGTTGCTACCGCTTGTACTATTGCGTCCGTATTGTTGTTATCAGCAGCTGCTAACTGCCGGTCAACCTCCTCCAATTCGACCGTGTCGGGTCGACGGTCTGTTGTCATTGGATACTTCTACAGCGACCGCTGGCGTAATCTTTGTCCCATAGAGCGACATCGATAGCGTATGGCTGATACATATGCCCTCAGCATCACTGTCCAATCGCACGATTTCGACGGAGAGTTCTACTTTGTAGGAGAGGGATACGGCACAGGCGGAGCGGTGCTAAAACACGTAGCCACCGACCACATCCTGGCAATGAAACAACGCCCGCAAGTTGCCGAGTATCTCCTTGAGACACTCCAAGACGGTTCGAACGTGAGCGAATCAAGGTACAATCAGGCAGATGCCGATGTCTCGTGTGGACTTCACTTCGATGTCGATCATCAGCAGTTTCGGTTTTGGGTCGGCGATCGTGGAGTTGAGATCGGAAGCAGACCGACGAAGAGCGAACTCCGGTCAATCGCTGACGATCTTTGACAACCGCCGCGACTTCAACTGACACATTCTCGGCTGATTCACAATTACATATCGGCTGTGTCTTCGGATTGAAGTGCTGTCAGCAAATCCTCAAGGATCATCGCGCCGGTGGTTGTATCCAGCGGATCGTTATTATTGCCACAGTCTTCACTCATTACGCATAGCGGACACCCACGCCGACGGCCACAGTCACACTCTGAGATATGTGCAGCAGTCCGTTCGGTGAGCGTCTCAATGTGCTCGTAAATCGCCTTCGAGAAGCCAATCCCTCCATCGATTCCATCATGGACGAACCACGTCGGCCCCGCAATGGTTTCGTGTGGATGTGACAGCATCGACAGGCCACCGATATCGTTGTTATCTACCATCAGCTCTAACGGAGCCAACTGAATAATTCCATGTTCAGCGGCATGGATTCCCCCGGCGTACGTGTATCGTGCCTGCTCGCTCGGAACATTCCGGTCATTCCCAGCTCGATTGGTCGGCTCTAACAGTGGCTGATCGAGTGCATCGATTGTTGTCTGGAGGTGGTCTTCGGGCAACGCAACCCACAGGAGCTCAGTTCGCAAATCAAGTGGTGGTGTCTCGGTCGGAAGCGGCCCCTCGACGAGTTCCCCGGTCTGAAAGTCCCGAACCATGTAGCTCCCGTATGTAATCCGAACGGTTCCAGTCCCGAAGTAGACATCATACCCGTCGGTCAAGGCGGTATGATCGTTGACTTCGAGGTCGTGAATGTGCTTTTCGGACAACGTTTGCGTGTAGCGCGTCGTCGACACTTCTTCAACAGTGATGCGTGGATGTGGCTGGCCGTGATCAACCTCGGTGACTTCGTATTGTTGGCCCGCATGGAGGAACAGTGCGCCTGGGTGGTAATCGCGGTAGGCGCGCTCTTTGGCGACTGGATCGTGATCGATCTCACCATTGGTGCAAATGACCTCATAGTCGGTTCCTGTGGTTCCATACAGAGAAATTCGACTCTGCGGCCGACGGTCGCCACTGTATGTGACGCCGCCTGCATCGAGATCTCCCACTTGTTCAAGGAGGCCAGCGTCTTGCCACATCGCCGTCATTTCTCGAAAGCGCTCTTCGCCGCCGAGATATGGAGCATCCGCAGCTGTAAGCGGTCGTTCGGTGGCCGCGGCCAACAGATGATCCGCGAACACTCGGTCGTTGTCGATCGAAACAACTGCATTCTCGATGGTATCATCATCGAAGAGATACCCGGGATTATCGAGAATGTATGCGTCCATAGCGTCTTTCCCACCAACCAGTACTGACAGTGCGTCACTTGTTCCACGACCAGCGCGCCCGATTTGCTGCCAGAACGATTGTTTTGTCCCAGGATAGGAATCGGTCACTGTTGCATCAACCGAGCCGATATCGATCCCCAACTCCAGCGCGTTTGTCGAGATAACGGCATCGAGATCGGTGCTTTTCAGTTGATTTTCGACTGCCCGTCGCTTTCGTTTTCCGAGCCCGGCGTGATAGGGCTCAACGTCTATGTAGCGTTCGCGTGGATGATCGCGGGCCGCCCCCACCGCCTGTTTTGCGCCGATCTCTGTACCCTGTCGGGCTGTTGTAAACTGGAGAGTCTGCATGTCGTTGATTGCGAGGTGGGCGGTCACTGAGGCAGCCTCGCGGGCACTCGACCGACGAGCCTGTTCGAAGCCTTCCATGAGGTCGCCGCTCCCATCATCATACTCCTCAAGGGTTTCCTCATCGAGCGGTGGCTCCCACAACACGATATCCCGATTTCCGCGTGGAGAGCCATCCTCATCGATAACCTCGAAATCGGCACCAGTCAATGTCCCGGCATGGGCGGCCGGATTGCCAATCGTCGCTGTTGTCATCACGAACTGCGGATCAGCGTCGTAATGAGCCAGCACACGTCGCAAACGCCGGAGGATCCACGCGACATGCGTGCCCATGACGCCGCTGTACTCGTGGCCTTCATCGATGACGACGAGTTCGAGATTACTATAGAAGCGGTGCCAGCCACGATCTTTGTTGTGCCGTGGTAGATAGACGTTCAATCCAGCTGGATTGGTGAGAATGACGTTCGCACTTTCACGAACGGTTCGTTTGCGCTCATCTTTGGTGTCACCATCATACACGCCAACTGTTGTTTCAAGATCCAGTGTCCCACGAAGTCCGTCATTGAGGGCCTTTTCTTGATCGGTGGTGAGTGCTTTCGTCGGAAACAGACACAGTGCGGTGGCATCAGGATCTTCGAGGTGATTGCGTGCAATTTGCAGTTGGTAAACCAGTGTTTTTCCAGAGGAAGTTGATGTTGTAATAACGACATTCTCATCGTCTGCCAGCAATTCGAGTGCCTCAGCCTGATGTGAGTAGAGATCATACTCAAGCCGTGATGGAAGTGGCTCCTCCAGCACCGTGTCTGGAGCAACGGTATCGGCTGCTTGTGCTGTGAGTCGCTCGCTGTGACAGATCTGGCTTCGCCAGTCAGGGAACGACTCTTGGAGTTGCTCGTCAGACAGGATTTGACGGCGTGTTGTCCCACCGTCAGTGATGGGCACTGTATTGCTAATCTGAGAGTCGGTATCGAATGGGTGCATCGTTGTTTTGTTCAAGAGAAATCCGCTAATGAGCCTTGAGAACTGTTCTCGCCGGTTGGTGTCTTGGTTGCTGACTTTGCGCGTGCTGCCGTCTGAAGCTGCTCGTAGATTGTTGCGAGTGCTCGGACATCATCCTCACAATACTGTTCAAGCCGCGCCCAATCTGGCTGAATATCTGCCTGGGTCTGGCGATCACTTTTGATGTGGCGTCGGTAGGCGCTATAGAGTTGTGCAACAGTCGATCCATCGATGCCATTGGTTGTCGGCTCCCAGCCGAGGGCTTCGGCCACAGCTTCAAGCTTGTTAGTTCGGCCAGGGAGTGCTACATTACCGCCGTTCTGTTGTGTGGCCCAGTAATACGCATCGAAGTGATACCGGTCAGTCCATTTGTCTACGAGATCGGGATGATGTTCCCGCAGTTGCTCGGTGATCACGGGAAAGTCGAAGTGATACCCATTCCACGCGACGACTGGGCGACCGGCTGCAGCCCCGGTGAGCCACGCCATGAAGGCTTTGAGATGTGCGCCATCATCAACCGCCTGTTCACGAAAGCTCATATAATTCCCCGCCTTGGGGCCTCCATTGAGAACCCCGATCAGCCACGCTGTGGATGGATTCAAGCCATCTGTTTCGATGTCAATAAACACCGGCTCCTGATTGGGGAGTGAATCATCACCGGTCGGGACGACAGTCTCTGTCGCCCGAGCTTCTGCTGCTGTCTGTACGGTCGCCGCCGAACTTCGACCGAAGCCAGGCACCTCGGCGAGCGATCGGAGGGGCATCTCGACCAAATCTTCAACCGAGGTAATACCAGCCTCCCGCAGGGCTTTGATTCGGTTGGATCCGATTCCATGCACACCACGAAGGCCAAACGACTTCGGGTCAACGTCTGCGACATCGATGGCCCCGTTCGAGTAGCACTCGATAAGTGTCGCTGGCGTGGTCTCTGGAGTTGTTCCAACGCCAAGATCTGCCTCCGACGTGCCGATTCCAACGAATCGCGTAGTCGCCCCATCCGATGTGTGGTATGTTGTGGTAAAGCCGGATCGCAATGCTGTCGATAGATGAAGTGTCTGGTTGTTCCACCAGCTCTCGGGGATTCTATCACGATACGTGTCGACTCCACTGAGGGTTGCCGATCGCTCGTATGGGTCAACCGACATCGAAACGTCCTGGGTGACAACACAACGACGGGATGGTGTGTCACCGCTGTCGCGAGGAACATCTTGTTGGCGCGAAATCTGGTCTTCGTTGAGTGGCTCTCCCCCCATCGGGAGGGCTACTATAACATACTCTTTCTCGCCAGAGGTAGCAACATCCGGCCGCATTCCCGACCCAGCTTGGAGAACATCGAGATCAACTTTCCGGTCAAGACTGGGTTTGACAATTTCTGCCTGTGGCTGGCTTGCGATGATCACATCAGGTGCAACATCCTCAATCATTGCCTGAACCGTCTCAATATGCGTTCGATTCAGTACTTGCCCGGAAACCGACAGCAGACGGGTCGGGGTTTCATCTGGCGGTGGCAACTCCGGAACATCTGGTGTCTTCACACCGCCATCAGTGAGGGCTCGCCTTCCCGTGGTATAGTCAGAACAACGGGCGGAGGGCAGCTCGTCGCTCATTACGATTACAACGGGGCTACCGGTATATCAAGGTTTGAGGCCATGTCTGGTGGCTGCGGGAGAGTGATCGTACAATTACTGAACAGAAGTGGCATCTCGTAAGGTAATTTTGGTCGTGATTTATTGAAAAGTTTGGTCAGTCAGCAGCCTGACTGACTGATCGATACCTGCACGACGTGACTGGCCTGAACACTGCGGTACGACAACATATGCGAACCTCGCTCCCTGAAATTACTGCTGATGCGCCAGCCACTCTGGCTCGTGATTTACCCGATACGAATGAGGCGATCTTAATTACGGAAGGTCAAACCGATCTCGCTGATCTGGAGGGATAACCGTAGTGGGTATTCTGACCCCGTCTGATTCTGCCCTAATTAACGAGATTTGAACTCACATCACTTTGTCTGGTGAATCGGGATACTGCACAATTCGAATATCTTCTTTGTCCGGAGATATTGTCTCCTGCGAGAGTTCATCAACGAATAATGCACCTTTGACCGAAACTGAATCAAGAATGTTGCCTGGGGACTCAACATATTCACCGGTCGTTTTGCGTTTTACAAATGCCATGTACTCCAGCAATTCACGCAGTCCTGTGGCAACATAATCGACATGTTGAGTGTATTTAACCTCGCCAAGGAATACTTGTGAGAGTCGCCACTCTTCATCGTGGGTCTGTTCAAACTGTTCTAAGACTAGATCTGGACGACCGCCCCAGAGAGCATCGCTTCCCCCACGGCCAAGGATGTCTTCCGAAAGCGATTGCCACTTCGAAAGCACCTCATTCATGCGATACAGGTAGCCGTCTGGTGTAATCTCTGCATTGTCAACAGAATCGCTAAATGTTAGATCCTCTCCAGTTGCGTCGTGAGACAACACAAACTTGGAATTGGCCTCCTCCCAGGTGGCGATTGTAGAAGGGTTATGATGAGCGTCGGTTAACACGCGGTACTGGACATTGCTGTAGCTGTTGAGCACTTGGAACACCCAATATAATTCAAACAGCACCTCGGCTTTGTCTGGCGCAATGAGCGTGTTATTGAGAATGTTCTTGGCCTCCTCACTGTCTAGTTCGTGATTCATCAATTGTCGATAACGGTCAAGAAGTAGGGCAGCATCGCGATAGAACCGTGAGCGCGATCGCTTTACTGATTCGATCATTCGATCCGTGATTTCAGCTTCTGCGGTGTTGATTCGCTGGAGATAGATATTCTGTTCGTAGATACGATCAAGCATCTCTGCTGCGGATTCTGCGTCTATTGATTTCTCGCTTCTTTGGGGGGTTACCCAGTCATCTAGCCAGCCGTATCCCTCTGGATTGGCGAGTGCATATTCCAGATCGTCCATCACAATCTCATGAATCACGGTCAAGAGCCGTTTCAATACGAGATTCTCGTCAATGTTGTAATTCTCTTCAGGTTGATTACAGACAAAAATTGGCTCATCAAGCCGTCCTGCACGGGCTCGTGTTTTAACCGTCCCCTGCCAGTCAACTTGGCCACGTATCTCACCACGATACTGAAACGAAGCCGGTGACGTGGTGGTTTTCATGTGTCTGATCCGGTCTTCCAATTCTCGCATGAAGTCCAATACACCGACAGCGGTCGCGTCATCGGCGGCATTGGTCAAAACGAAATGGATTCGAAGTAACGTGTCAATATTTGCAATATCAAGCTCGGAGTGGGCAGATCCAATCACCTCATCGAACTGAATACCCTTCCGTAGATAGGTGTGAAAATCATCTGCGATTGCTTCCAACAACGCTTCCTCACTGGCTTTTGACATCGATGTTCACTCCCCGCTTGTGCGCTGCAAATCAACCTGGAAGAAATCTTCCGCAACAGTCCACAATTCTGCTGTTTCGTCACCAACGATCTCTGCTAATTCCCCAATCAACCGCTCTAACTCGTCACGACGCAGCCCCTCTAATTGTGGAAATATATACATGATAATCGGTGAGACGTAATCCGCTTTCTCACGTGACTCTGTCCCGGCAACATGTTCATAGATATCTTCGACAATGGCCGGGCCAATGGCTCGTTCTTCATTTACTGCACGCCAGATTCTCCCTATGGGTTCATAATGTGCTTCAACTTCAGGGAGTGCTCCATCTGCTGCCCAGACGCCAACATATTTCGCGACGAGTGACTCCAATTTCGCACCATCACCGTCCTCCTTGGGAGGGAGATCTGGAATCCCGACGGGAATAAATGCCCACCGGCGCATGAATGCATAGCTCATTTCGTACAACGAGGTCTTATCGAGTGTGTTCATTGTCGCTAACATCCGCCAGTCTTCTGGGATGAAAAACCGATTATCCGTCACCTCTGCTTGGCGGCGGGATGCATCGAGGATCTCAATCGGATCGCCGTCTGATCCATCAAACGGGAGTGTTACGCTCTCGCCGGTCAGTGCCGAAAATAATGACCCGAATGCCTTGTCAATATCCGCGCGGTTGAGTTCATCAATGATGAGCCACTCGTTAGCTGGTGACTGATCTGTATCTTTTTGGAATCGATCCAGTACGACTCCTGGTTCAAACGTCAACGTATTTTTCGCGGTTGTCTGATAGCCACCGACTGTATCGAATGTCGACCAGTCCGCTGACGCTGTCACCAACTCGTGATTTTCGGCCCCAACGGTTGCTTCACACACCTGTCTGGCCAACTTTGTCTTTCCAGTTCCAGGCGGCCCAAACAGGAGTACATGATTACCGTTTGCTAGTGCTTGCTCAATTCTCGTTTGGATACGATTCCACTGGTCATCTGGGAAATGGAGTTGCTGTTGTTCAACAGTAATATTGGATGCTGAAACCGCCAACTCCTCAGTGTAATCCTCAAACCGTGAGATTTGACTGAGTTCCACTATCCGCTTGTAGTGCTCTTCGCTCAGTTCGGTCAATACAAAGCTCTTGTTTGTCTCAACAATGCGACTGTCTTCGAGTGCTTGATCAGCTTTGACCTCACTCCATGTTGGCCCATCTAATGACCTGTCCCATTGGAACCGAACCCCCGCTTCGGCTGTTTCAGATCCGCTCGCAGACTCTTCGTCTATGCTTTGCGTTACTGATGCTTGCCCAACGATCTGCTTCTCTGGAGAGATTTCGTATACTAGTACCTGATCGCCCGGTTGAGCCGTGTTATATGCTTCTGCATTCTTGCGACCGTCGCTCGAATAAAATACCTCACCGCCTTCTTCGTGCCAATGGGTTGCCTTTGAATTCACCCAGAAGTACTGTTTTTCGTAGTCAACTTTTGGAATTTCAACGTGTCCGGTCTCAAGAAGGTATGTGCCTGCTTCTGAAGTCAAATGACAGAGGTACGCTTGGATGACGTTTCCATTTTTATCAAGCGGATATCTCTGTTGCTCATGTCTTACCTCCGGATCTTGGAGGGTATCACGAATTTCTGTGAGCGGTAACGGTTCCTCAAGATGCGTCGTATTCAACTCAACACGATAGTATTCTCCCCCATCCATTTCCGTCTGATACGCCTCGTCTGTGACAACTGAACATGCACGGATCGCCTGGTCAGTATAGTGAAAGACAATGTCGCCCTGTTCAAGTACTGTTACATCGCGTTGCCACTTCTGATCCTGCGACCGAAGAAACTGCCCTTCAAGCTCTACGTTACGGTTTTGATTGACCCAGTAGAAATCGGCGTCAGGGACTTTCGCAGAAAGATCTGTTTGCTCATCACCTTCATTTGTCTCTTCTTGGACATCAATCGATAACAGTTCAGCTAGATCAATGGATTCGCTATTGTGCTGGTAGAAAGCATATCTCGCCACTTGGTAGTCAGTGGCCCAGTCAGGAACGTTACTGAGGTACTGCCGAAGGTCATACCGATCGACAAACTCATCAACAATAGCGTTGAAATCCTGATATCGACTCTCCGAGGTCGTGTTCGGCTTTGGCGGGTTATATCCGAGATGATCTAGTGTTTTCGTCGCACGATTGTTCAGTGGAATAAATATATTTGGCTGGATCGCGGCGAGGGCCAGACTTGCGGCTGCCATACCAAATCCAGGTAACTCAAGAACAGGTGCTATTGAGCCTGTTTCTTTTGCTTCTTCAAATGTGGCACCAATCGCTTCACCATCCATCTCTGCAAAAATTCCTTCTGTTTTTTCATCGGCCCACCGGCTGACAAACCACGGGAATGTTTCGAGCCAATCGTTAAATTGTTCTTGAGAAGGATTATTGAGAAACGCCTCAGCCGATTCTTGTTCTGATCTTATATCGTGCCAAAATTCACTTGTCTCACCGGTGGCTTCTGCGTTGGTGTCACTGTCTTCACTCTCGGATGCCTCCTTGGCTTCAACAATGCGCTG
Source organism: Halonotius sp. F2-221B (assembly GCF_046719765.1). Lineage (NCBI taxonomy): Archaea > Methanobacteriati > Methanobacteriota > Halobacteria > Halobacteriales > Haloferacaceae > Halonotius > Halonotius sp. F2-221B. Next base: position 2,696 of record NZ_JABEBY010000016.1, on the reverse strand, counting down.
GTATAATCGCTTGAAATCCTCCTGCGTTTCATTCTCAAGCCTGTCTTCGGCATTATTGACACAGATACACAGGGCATATATTTCTACGTTGATCGGCACTTCCCAAGACGTTCCTGCAGTTGGATGTCCAACTGTTTCTTCGTATAGTGATCGAAAATCCCCGTATGCCTCTTGCTGATCTGCAAACGTATCATCCCTCGATATCTCCTTCTGTGGAACACCGAAGAAACTCAGCGCACTCCGCGTATCTGCAGTGACAATAGGCTGGGTGTCAGCGTGGTGCCACCCGAAAAACTCACGCGTTGACCCAGGGGCTGAGAGTTCGTCTTCCCACTCCTGTTGGTATGTGTCACTTGTTACAATACTATCAATTAGTTCTGCTAGAGATTCTATTGAACGGCCCTTCTCAGCCCATTTTTCTGGGATAGGGGTTGGTGCCACTGCCTGACCTGCGCTGTATCCCGTTTTCCACATCTCGGTGAACTTCCCAGGATCTGGGTTGCTAAGGAATTCTTCTGTTCGGTTTTTAATATTCTCACGCCTGTCTACCGCACCGATCGAAAATGTATCACCACCAGCATGCTTTGACACCGCAGTCTTCCAAGCTTCTATAATATCACGTTGTGATGGAGGCAATGAGTCGTCGGGGGCCATATAGCAGGCCAGTAAGGCCTATAGTAAAAATTGAGGTGGTGACAAGAGAAATATGACGTTTGAGCCAGTAATTCCCTAGATCCCCATAATTATTGTCGATTCTACACCTATATTTTAGATTCAATCGGCTAATGGGCTGACGTGTTCACCATTTGGCTCTTTATCAAATACTTGCTCGTAGGCTTCTTCAAATACATTATTGAAAACTACAACTAGATCACTGGAGCAGCAGAATTCCTCAACTGCCCGCTCAAGTTGTTCAAAATACGACCCGGTCAAATTGTGCGGATCAAGTGGGTAGGTCTTCTTAACAAGGGCAGAAGCAGCTCCGAGTTTGATCTCATCAACACCGATAGGATTGACTGCTTCGTGAATCTCATCGTTGTACTTACCCGTGCACTTCTCGGCGAACATATCGTTGAACGATTGGCCGTCGTTGTGAGGCTCCGTATGGACGTTTCTCGCTGGGGGGAGCCGAAGCCTGAATGTCAGTTGCTGATTTCGGAGCGACTCTGTTGTTGGTGAATGGCGAAAAAAGAGTTTGATCGTACTTGACTGATTGAGTGGGTCTTGATCCCAATACGTCGGGAAAACCGATTGCCACTTCGCGGTGCTAGATGGTGAGGTCTTCCAGTCTGAATCCTCGAAGTCGAATTTCTCTCGGAGTTCGCTCTCCCAGTTACTTATCAGATACGTACTTACGGTCTCAAAGTCACTCTCGAATTGACTATTCGCCTTCTCGATTTGCCGAATCAGCCTGTCGTGTTCAAAATACAGGTTCAACCGTTCGTTGAGTTCGTCCGTATCGATATCTGAGTCCATGCCCTCTGTCTCCTTTAGCGACTGAATGAAGTCCGTGAACTGAATAACGCTCCGGTTGGGGTAATCATACAGCGAATCCTGAACCTCAGACTCAAACCGCTCAACAAGATCCCGCCAGTTGAGACTCTCAAACCTATTGGATCCAGGGCCCTCAGCATCCTCTCGTTTGAGATACTCATAGTGCTTTTCTTCTAACCGATCTACATTCAGCTCACTCGATTCAAACCAGCTGAAGTTCCACTCATCCGCGTTGGCATACGTCGTTGTTTGATCATTGCCTTCCTCAGCTCCAACTTTCAGTTCCATGAATACTGCCCAGCGTGGGTGTTCAGATAATGCGCTCCCGCCAGCGAGTATGAGATCGATTCGTCGTTGTGTACCGTCATCCGCAATCGTGACTTCTTCGCTAATCTCGATGTGCTGGCTGCTCAGGTTGAATTCATACATCCCAACTTCAGTGAGAAATGGTTCGATGAGTGTGTATCCGAACCCGTGGGGTTTCCGTGGATTCAGGAAATATTGGTCGTGTTGCAAAGTCCTCTAGAGTTCAGTAGCAACTGTCTCCCTTGAGGAAAGGGACGCCTCTGGTGTCCACCCCAAGAGGTGTCCCATGCACGCCACAATCGACGTGCGGTTGACCGTAAGCATCGACGACGGCAAAACGATACCGCTGGCCACACTTGCCGAGTTCATCACTGACCAGAACATCGAATCGGTTCTTCTGGAAGGCATTGTCGAGAGCCTCGACGCCGCCAGCGTCGAGGCACTCTGTGGCGAGAAACACGCACACGGCAACGGTGAACAACGCTTCCAACGCCGTGGCACCGATCCCCGCACAGCTGTCACAACCGCCGGTGATCACGAGTTCAGCCTCCACTACGTTGAGGATACTGCTGCTGACCACGATGAATCCAGTTACTTCCGGCCCGTCGAAGATGTTCTCAGCTTCGACGGGCAGAACCGCTATCAACAGGACATCGCAGCCACTAGTGTCGATCTTGCCACCTCGCTCAGCTACCGTGATACTGCTGATCACGGCGACGGCATCTTCGAACGGATGCCGTCGCCAACCACCATCAACCGCCGTGTCAGAAAATACGGCGGTAAGCTCAAGCAGTTTCTTCCAGACTGTGTCGCTGATACAGAGGCTGATGCTGTCATTCCTGACGGCACAAAGTGCTACAGCCAAGACGACGACCGGTCGTACCACTCGATTCAAG